>NZ_JBQQER010000010.1:0-101950 GCF_052259045.1 Psychrobacter sp. 1Y11 | reverse complement strand
TGAATAAGTCATCGTTTATTTCATTAAATGCAATTGTTAATAGGATTGTATCGGTTTTATTTGGATTAGACTATATATACAATGTTATCAAATAATAACAACGTATCACTTGCGTAATTGACGCTGCTAATTTTTAGATATTAAACACATAATGCTACATATTGTTAGCCGAATGACACAGCGATAATTTAAGCGCTCAAGTAATATTGTTTGTGTCTAGGCGTTAATTATTGAAAAGAAGCACTTATTAGTCAGTAAAAGCTAAATACTAAGAAAGATTATCTCAGCTAGATAGTTCTAATTAATAGAGTTGTTTTAACGAAATAAAAACCGACTAACGCTTAAGAATGACCACGAACTTTGTTAAAAATTAATGATAATAATTGAGAGGGAATAATTATGAAATTCAATGTATTGACAGCAGCTCTACTCACCTCTGGCCTAGCTATGGCTGGAACTAGTGCTAACGCTGCTATGACGACGGATAGTCACGGTAACGTCGGTTATGACAGCTATGATGAATGCGTCATGGCGGTAAAAGACGGTTCTGCCAAGTTCTATACTCCTTATACTTACCAAAAGCCTATGCCACGTGCTGGTGAAGCTAGCGTGGCAAAAATGCGTTTATCAGAGGTGATGATTCCTCAGCGCGTTGTTAGCGATAATAACTTGCGTACTGGTGATTATGAAGCAGGTGCTTGTGATCTAGGTGTGGGTCAATCAAATGGTCGTTATGGCGTGTCTGGTGCATTAGTAGGCAAATACGTTCCTTTCGCTGCGGATATGCCTGTGAACGTTTATATGGATAGCAGCGGTAATCCATTACGCGTTACTATGCAGCAATGTGATAACCATTTTGGTAGTAACTTTCCAACGCCTGTCATCAGTGAGATGAAAGCTCCAGAAGCTGAAGTTGCTATCGCTGAAGCGCGTACTGTCGAGCCAGTCGTTGTGCAGACCAGACGTGTCATCCGCCCTTCTACTTATAGCGTAAAAGAAGTGATTGTTGCTCCTGCAGATCAGATTCAGCGCGTTAATACGAATACAGGCACTGCCATTGCTATTCAAGATGGTCGTCAGACAGCTATCGTAGGACAAGAAGTGGATCCTGCTATATTAAATCAAACTGAAGTCGATCAAACCTTCCCAGTTATTCGAGTTCCTGATGCAGATGTAGAAATGGATGATATGGAAGATATGAATTAATAAAGTTAATGTAGTTTTACTATATTTTCATACCCGACAATAAGAGTACAATAGTTGCACAAAGTCACTTACGAACATTAATGTGTTAGATTTTTAATCTATGCACTACTGAATTAACGGTAACTTAATTGGTATTCTGCCGCTTAGAGTTTTTGACTGATTTAGATTGGTTAATGATACTCTTTATTCGAATCGATCATGATAGTCGCTTAGCGATTATCATGATTTTATTTTATTTAGAGATAATATGTTAGATATAATAAATATATAGATTTAAAATTCTAAATAAATTCGTAATATACAAAGCCAAATACAGGTTAAGTTTAATGTCTTTTAAGCTGACACTATAAAAATGCAAACTAAGGAATCAATTGATGAAACACCGTACTCTACCTTTATCGTTAGTTATTGGCGCTGCACTTACTATCCCAAGTTTAGCAATGGCAGCACCTACTGAGACTACCCCAGTAGATATACAAGATGCTGCTACTGCAACCACTCTTGAAACTGAAGCTAGCAACGCTAATAATGAGTCAGTATTAAATCAATCTGATTCGTTTCAAATCAGCGAGACCCAAACCATATCTAGAGCAAACACTAATAATCCTAACCAACAGCCGATGACTACCGAATTAGAAGCTCCAGCAGATGCTTTGCAAGACCAAGAGTTGCAAACAACTGAAGTGACCTCTCAAGATGCTTTGTTAGATGAAGCAGAAGATCTACCGGAGGTTTCGGAAGAAGACGATCAATAAGTACATAGCTCATCAACTTTACTTACGCAATCATTGCTATATCTCATTAGTCAAAAACAATGTTGGTATCGATGATTCAACAAAAAAGGCAGCCTGATGGCTGCCTTTTTAGTGCTAGTTTATAATAATATAGTTATTTCTTTTTGGTGACGCCAGCTTCTTGTAACAGAGCTCCTAGCGTACCGATTCTGCTAGGCGTTTCCGCTTTTGGTTTTGGCGTACGATTGGGCTGATTACTCGAACCTTTGCGCTCTTTGTCAGTACGCTTACCACGCGGCGCTGAACGCTTATCTTTGGGACGATTAGGCCGATCAGTAGTGTTGGTACTCGCCTCTTTAGTCTTGATATCCGCTGCAGGCTTCACTCGGCCTTCAGACTTTTGGGCTTCGGGTTTCATGCTAAAGCCAATGCGCCCACGCGGCTCATCAATAGAGATGACACGTACTGAAACGATGTCGCCTGGTTTGACACGATTCATCGGATCAGCGACAAAATCATTAGCCATCTGCGAGATGTGCACGAGCCCATCTTGATGCACGCCCACATCTACAAAGCAGCCAAAAGCCGTTACATTCGTCACGACGCCCTCTAACTGCATACCTTCTTCTAGATCTTTGATGCTATTAACGTCATCGCGGAAGCTTGCGGTCTTAAACTCAGGACGCGGATCACGAGCGGGTTTGGCAAGCTCTTCTACTATCGCTTTAATACTAATGTTGTCATCGTTAGCAGCGATCGTACTAGTATCTAGACTATTAAGCACCCCATCATTACCGATAATCTCGTTTAAGTCTTTATTGGTGTGTTCAAGTAAGCTATTCACCATATCGTAACTCTCAGGGTGTACGCCAGTTGCATCAAGAGGATTACTCCCCCCATGTACTCGCAAAAACCCAGCGGCTTGCTCAAAGGTTTTCACGCCCAAACGTGGTACCTCTTTTAGCGCTTCACGACTAGCAAAAGCGCCGTGCTCTTTGCGATAACTGACGATCTGCTGCGCGACATTGCGATTAAGACCAGCGATGTGCGTCAGTATTGCTGGGCTTGCCGTATTGACATCAACGCCCACCGCATTGACGCTATCTTGAGTGACTTTATCCAGACTATCGGCCAACTGGTTTTGATTAACATCGTGTTGATATTGTCCCACACCAATAGCTTTTGGATCGACTTTTACGAGCTCAGATAACGGGTCTTGCAAACGACGAGCAATAGATACCGCGCCGCGTACCGAGACATCTAAGTCAGACAATTCATCACTAGCCAGCTCACTGGCAGAATAGACCGAAGCGCCAGACTCATTAACGATGACAGCCTTGGCCTTTAATGATTGGTTAGCCGATAAAATCTCTTTTATCATAGCGTCCGTTTCGCGGCTAGCGGTACCGTTACCTATAGCGACCAAATCGACGGCATAAGTGCTTAATAACTCATCGATAAGCGTTTTGGCCTCGCTCATTTTGTTATCAGGAGCAAAAGGATACACGGTAGCGACAACAGGCTTGTCAGCACTATCAAGCATTACATGGCCTTGCGCATCGATGATAGCCATTTTGACGCCATGACGAATACCAGGATCGACACCCAAGATCACTTTCGGGCCTGCTGGAGCTGACATCAATAAATGCTGCAAGTTATTAGCAAAGACATCGATAGCGTCAGCTTCTGCGGCTAAGCGCTTTTCCGTTAATAAGCGATGCTCAATATGTGGACGCCATTTATCTTTCCACAAGCTGTTCGCCGCCTCTAATAGAAACTCGCGGCGCTCGCTTGGCGCTGTCGCATCAATATTGAAATGATTGATAATTTTTTCGATAAAAGGCGTATCTTCGCCGTCAACTTTTATACCTAACACATTCTCTTGACGACCGCGTAGCATGGCAAGCAGGCGATGATTGGGCAGACGCGCTAGACTCTCACTATGATCAAAATAGTCTTTGAACTTCTCTCCGACTTCGCGTTTATCTTCACTGGCAACGCTTGTGACGATGCTAGCCGTTTTGGCAAAGCCACTACGTAAGTTATCGAGCAGGTCAAGCGCTTGCGTCCACTCATCAACGATAATGGCCTGGACACCCGCCAGCTGCTTATCGAAGTCGCTAAAATCAACTTCAATCTCATTGCCGCTATCATCAGTGACACTCGTAGGCAGCTGATACTCTGCTAGCGCCTGCGTAGGCGTAATCTCTTGCGTTAACAGAGCTTGTGCTGCGCTGTCTAAACCAGCAGCGCGGGCCTTAGCCGCCGGGGAGCGGCGACGTGGACGATACGGTAAGTAGATATCTTCAAGCTCAAGCTTCGACGCCGCATTATCAATACGGGCTTGTAGCTCGTTCGTTAGAGTGTCTTGCGCGCGCAGCAGCTCAGTGATTTTCAAGCGACGGTTGGCCATATCACGCTCATAGTTGAGCGACTTTTCTAGTGCCCTGAGCTGTGCATCGTCGAGATTTTGCGTTTTTTCTTTACGATAACGCGCAATAAAAGGAACCGTTGCGCCTTCATCAAAAAGTTTGACAAAAGCGTTGACTTGAGCCGTCTTAATGCCAAGCGCGCGAGCAAGCTTGTCGTGGATATTCGCGTGTGTGGTTGCATCTAATCCCTGCGCATTTGCTGAGACTGCCGATGACGTTAAGCTATCAGTGCTACTCATATACGTATCAATCGTTGAGAAATGGTGATTGGCATTATAGCAAAAGCTGACTGATTTATAATCCTTTTTATACTTTCGCTGTATATCCTTGTATTTTATGGATGAAATAGCATTTTTTTAGGCTAAAATGACGCAAAATCAAACAAATAAATGTTTTATTTACCCTGTTAAACAAACGCATACAGCATTTCAGTGAACAAGTGATGCAATTAGTAGCGCAATCTTATACACTGAGGTACTACTTTGATACTTTTAAAAGTAACCCTAGAAGAAAGAAAAAACAATAGGGAAAAAGATAAGGTTTTAAGGATTAAACAGCTCAGTAAAAGCGATGACACAAATTCAGAACCATTACATAATTATGAATAGATGGGTTCTCCAATCATTACCGCTATTTTTATAATAATAACCTTCACTAGAGGATATCTATATGACTGATAATAAAAGCTCCGATACTCTGACTCAGCGTATCTTAGTCGTTGACGATGATGCGCGTCTGCGCTCTTTGCTCCAGCGCTTTTTAGAAGATGATGGCTTTGTCGTACGTACCGCCCATGACGGCAGTCAAATGGATAAACTCATGCAGCGTGAACTGTTTTCTTTAGTCGTTCTCGATTTAATGCTACCAGGTGAGGATGGTATCAGTATCTGTAAGCGCTTGCGCGAAGATAACGCCGATATTCCGATCATTATGCTAACCGCAAAAGGCGGCGATGCCGATCGTATCGCTGGCCTAGATGCCGGCGCTGATGATTATCTGCCAAAGCCTTTTAACCCAAAAGAGCTGCTCGCCCGCATCAAAGCAGTATTGCGTCGGCAGAACCGTGAGTTACCTGGCGCGCCAAGCCATCAGCTAGAGGTGGTTGAGTTTGGTCCCTGGACGCTTGATTTGTCTACACGTACCCTCAAACGTGACGGCAATGTGGTAACGCTGACCACTGGTGAATTTTCAGTACTAAAAGCCTTAGTACAGCATCCTCGCGAGCCTTTGACCCGTGATAAGCTGATGAATCTTGCGCGTGGCCGCGAATGGGGCGCGATGGAGCGCTCTATCGATGTGCAAGTATCACGTCTGCGTCGCCTAATCGAAGATAATCCTTCGCAAGCTCGCTATATTCAAACCGTATGGGGCGTCGGCTATGTATTCGTTCCAGACGAGGCGGATGCTGACGTTGAAAACAGGTAAGGCGTAAACGTTTAGGAACTATGGTGACAGATCATAACGCTCCCCCTCACAAGTCTAACGTTCGTACAGACCACACTCAAGCGACTCTAGATGAGCATGAAAATGCTCATTATGACAAAGATGATGCAAAGTCGAATCCTTCTTCATCAGAACACAGTTTAACTGCCGTACTTGAGCAATTAGACCCTGATAAAGATGCTGGCAAGGTAAATATCGGCGATATCATGGATACGCTTAACTCTAAAGGCTTTGGGCCTTTAATATTTGCCCCTGCACTTATTGCCATCATGCCAACGGGAGGCATCCCTGGGGTGCCAACGGTTTGCGGTGTGATCATTATTTTGATAAGCATTCAGATGCTGTTTGGCAAAGAGCGGCCTTGGCTACCGCAATTTGTCGATAATATCTCTTTTGATGAGGACAAGCTGGATAAAGGTGTAAATATTGCATCAAAAGCCACAAAACAGATTGATAAAGTCGTTAAACCCAGACTTGAGCAGTTAACATCTAATAAAGCAAAAAAGGTGGCGGCAGCCCTTTGTATTCTTGCCGCCCTTGCTATGATTCCGCTTGAGCTCGTGCCTTTCGCGGTTATGATACCTGCGGCCTCGGTGATTTTATTTGCCATCTCTTTAATTACAGAAGATGGCTATGTATTTTTAGCCGGTTTATTGCTCAATTTGGCTACTATTTGTTTTTTGATTACGCAAGTGCTTTTATAAAAAAACCAACCGCATCGAGTTGGTTTTTTTATAGATATACGCTTATCAACGCAGTTGACTGTCCTTACTACCACGGCGATTAAATAGCTCAGAAGCCTTAGCGTCTTGTTCAAGATCGTTCTGACAGCCAATACAGTGCTGCACACCAGGTACCGCAGCTCTTCGCGCTTCTGGTATTGGCTCACCGCACTCATCACAATACTGCGCACTCTCGCCCTTTGGTAGTGCTTGGCGTACCCGGTCCAACGCATCGTTGACGGTAGCATCCATTTGTTCGTGCTCTGCTCCATCTCTTGACCATCCACCTGCCATAATCTAACTCCTCTCAATCTTATCTATATTTATCATAAAATTCTTTAATTACAGATAGATGGGGCGTATTAGCTAGGATTTCAACACATGGATCGTTAGGTATATACAAGAGGATTTGGGCAGTAAAAGCCGCGCATACTTTATTATATTATTTGGGCTGCAGGGCTATCACTTGTCCGCGCACATCGATACTCTCATCGCTCATCAAGCAAATATAACCTGGCATAATGTCTTCTGGTGTTTTGAGACTCATAGGACTCTCTCCCGGATAGGCATGTGCGCGCATATTAGTGCGAGTGCCACCTGGATTGATGCAATTAAAACGAAGGTTGGTGGTGTTTTGCGTTTCTTGAGTAAAGATATCGCTCATTCCTTCGACGGCCTGTTTGGATAAGGCATAAGCGCCCCAAAAAGCGCGTGGATAAGTGCCGACCGTGCTTGAGGTAAAGACAATAGAGCCGTTTTTGGCATCTTTCAATAGTGGCAGTAACGCTTGAGTCAGCTTAAAGGTAGCGGTGAAGTTTATCTGCATGACTTTAGCAAACATATCGACATCATACATCTCAAGCGGAGTTAATGCTCCCAAGATGCCAGCATTATTGAGAAGACCATCTAATTGACCGAACTCTTTATCAATAAGCCGCTCAAGTTTTTGCATCTCATCATAACTGGCGGTTTCTAGATCCATAGGCAAAATAGCCGGCTGCTTACCGCCTATATTTTCGATTTCATCATAAACAGTCTCAAGCTTACTAGTGGTGCGGCCTAAGAGCAGTACTGTCGCACCAAAACGTGCATAAGTTAAAGCGGCAACTCGGCCAATACCGGCCCCCGCTCCAGTCACTAGAATAACCTTGCCCTCCAAGCTGTTATCCTTTGCGACAAAATTACGGATTTGCTCATGACTTAAAGGCTGATGACTGTTTTTGGTTGTCGTATTACGCTCAGAGTTTTTCTCAGTACCGCTCATAGTATTATTCATGGTATTGCTCACTGCTATCGATGTATTTTGGACGAGATTCATTACTATTAAAAAAGCACTACCGCTTACAAGTAATCAAACTTACCAGACCTTAATAATAACTGCTTAAGCTGCATCGGCGTCTCGACAATGTGAGTTGCACCCCACTTTTTTAGGGCAGGCTGATCATCTACTGAGATATAGCCATAAGCCGCTAGAATGGTAGGCATACCAGCGGCATTTCCCGCTTCGATATCACGAATATGATCACCAACATAAAGTACGCAAGCAGAGCCGCCACGCGCTATTCCTAATTTCTCTAGTGCCAGATACATAGGCTCAGGATCAGGCTTAGTACGTGACACATCCTCAGGACAGACCAGTACCGAGCAGCGCTCCTCGAGCTGTAGTTTATTCAGTAGTAACTCTGCTAAGTGGCGTGGTTTGTTAGTGACAATACCCCAAGGTGTGCCATTCCTCTCAAGGGTTTCTAGTAGCTCGTCAAGCTCAGTAAAGACACCACTATCGACACAGATATCGGCTTCATAATCATCCAAAAACTGCTGACGATAAGTGAGTAGCTCCTCCTCAGTGACACCAGCTTGACCATTATGCTCTAGCATCAGCTTAACCATTGCTGAGGCGCCAGCAGAAACCTGCTGACGAATATCGGCATCGCTTGGCGCTTGCCAACCATTTTCTTGGCTCATCTTGCCAATGATACGCACAAAATCAGCAGCGGTATCGATCAAAGTGCCGTCTAGATCGAAAAGTACCGCCTTTACAAAATTAGTCATAGTAGCTGCCTTAATTGATAAGCATTATTATGCTTTTATAAAAAACACGTTTGCACTTACTTCTAAGCTTTATTTATTGAAAAACTTATTTATTCAGCATTGGGCTTATGCACCGCCATCATATAATTGACATCGACATTCTGTGCTAACCAATAGCGCTTGGTAATTGGATTGTAGTGCAGTCCAATAATATCTTGGCGGTTAAATCCGGCATTGAGCGCCATTTTATCTAGCTCAGCTGGGGTGATGAATTTGGCGTAATCGTGCGTACCGCGATCTAGTAGTCGCAGCACATATTCAGCACCAACGATAGCAAACAGATAGGACTTAGGATTACGGTTAATAGTCGATAACACACAAACACCGCCTGGCGCTAATAGATCGTAACAAGCCTGCACGATGGCACTCGGATCTGGGACATGCTCTAGCATTTCCATACAAGTGACTACATCGAACTGACCTGAATGCTTCGCAGCAAAATCCTCAACCGCGATATGCTGATAACGTAGCGTCTCCGCAAGACCGCTTTGCTGCGCATGGACAGTAGCCGCCTTTAGGTTTTCAGTACCCAAATCGATACCAGTGACGTCCGCACCGCGCCGTGCCATAGACTCGGATAAAATCCCGCCGCCGCAGCCGATGTCGAGTATCTTTTTACCTTGTAAGCCATCGGCTGCAGTCTTGCTAGTATCCGCGCTTTGATAACCGCGCTCCACATTTTCGGTGATCCAGTTGAGCCGCAAAGGATTGATCTCATGCAAAGTCGCAAACGCGCCTGTTTTGTCCCACCACTCGCCGGCAAGTTTGTTGAATTTATCGACTTCACTAGGATCCACATTGGTTACCGTTTGATCAGCTATATCCTCTTGAACATTGTTAGTCGTATTTTGCTGAGGTTGCGTTGCGCTCATAGAAATATCCTTTAGTACCATTATTGTCGTTGTTATTAGATCGTAGCGATTATGCTCAAAAAACTAAGAATTCATCAATGATAGCGATAAGGTCTTAGCAAGCTAATACTAAAAACACCTTATTACCAGTATCAATAGCGTTAGAAACAAAAGTTAATGTTAACATGAGAGCCGTTGTTTTACCTTAGGCACCTAGTGACTGATTGTGAACGTCTGCATTAGATAATCAGTTGTCTAATATTCGGCGTCTATTCGTTATCTGACTATAAATAATATCTACAGCATGGCAACTATTGGTTAAGAATACGGTTCACAATGACTGTGATTTTACGTTATTATAGCCGAACTGTATTTAATCTTTTCTTAACACTTTTGAATAAGTGTTTTTTAATACCCTCAAGCCTTAAGAATCAAAGGAAAAAGTATGAAACGTGTCCTCGCATTGACTGGTTTGGCCTGCGCTGTTGGTTTCGCCAGTATGGGCGTACAAGCGGCCGATTATGTCGCCGGCAAAGACTATAAAGTTCTTGATAATCCAGAAAAAATCAGCGGTGATGCTATCATTGTTCGTGAGTTTTTTTGGTACGGTTGCCCGCATTGTTACTCTTTGAACCCGCATATGGAAAAATGGGCAAAAAGCAAAGATAAGGACGTCGCTTTTTTTAAAACTCCCGCCGCTTTAAACCCGGTTTGGGAAGCTAGCGCTCGTGGGTTCTACGCCGCGCAGCTACTTGGCTATGAGAACAAAACTCATGACGCGCTGTTCGATGCGATCCACAAGGATGGTAAAAAACTATTTGATCAATCCTCACTCGCCAATTGGTATGCCTCACAAGGCGTCGACAAAAAGAAGTTCAACAGCCTTTATAACTCTTTTGCGGTAGGTACGAAAATTGGACGCTCGCAAGCAGGCGCCAAGCGTTATCAGCTATCAGGAGTACCAGCAGTCGTGGTGCAAGGCAAATACGTAGTGTCTGGTGAGAGTGCGAAAGTCCCTAAAGTAGTAGATTTCTTAGTCGACAAAGTACGTGCTGAAAAATAACAGCGCCGTTAAATAGCAACTGAGTCCAACACCCTATCGGTACATAATACTGGAAGTACGTCGGACAGAGAGTGCATAACGTTGAGAGTATAAAAAGCCAGCTTCATCAAGCTGGCTTTTTACGTTTGTGGCTCTGTTATATTAAAGCTTTAGCCCCACCCTAATGGCGGAAGTTTGGTAATAGTGCAGGAATACCGGGCAGCATACCCACAATAGCCATCACCCCAGTCAAGATCACAAAGGTCACTACCGGAATAATCCAGCGACTCATCTTAGATAAGCTAGCACTGCGCTCTTTTGAGCCAATCAGACCTAAGTTATCTAATACTAAGGTAATAGACCAACCAAAAGCTGGATTTACTAACGCTGAGGCAAAAACGACTATCGCGGCCGACTGCGTTGTTTTGCCTTCACGAGTCATCTCCATACCTGCCTCAAGTAGCGGAATAAACACCCCAACGATTAAGGCCACACACATGACTGGCTCCCAAATCGCAAGGTCCATTGGATAACCCCAAACGCCTGCAATCACACAAAATAGTCCCGTTAGTACCGCGCCGGCGGGAATAGGGCGCTTAGCAATCGCGGCGGGCACAATATAAGTGCCCCAAGAGGAAGCAAAATTAGAGCCACCAAGCACGGAGCCTGCTACCTGACGGACCGAGGCGCTAATCATAGTATCATCGATATCCATGCGCACGCGCTCAGTGCGTTTAGGGTAGCTTATCTTTTGGAATACTTGATGTCCCAAAAAATCCGGCGACCACATCGCCACTGCTAAGACCGCAAATGGCAGTACCACGATGAAACTCTCAATCGTTGGTAGTCCTAACATCCAGCCGGTGTTTTCACCCCACCAATACATTGGGCTCATATTTGGTAAGCCGGGCGTGGTTTTAAACGCAAACGGTGCGCCCATAGCAAAGGCCACTCCGCCCCCTAATAAGCAGCTTAGCGGCACCGCAAGCCAACGTTTCTGATAGTTTTCTAGCACCGCATATAGCACAATAGTGAGTAAAATCACCACAAAGGCAATATGCGCCATACCGATGCCTTCTGCCCAAGCAAAGAGGTTTTTGACTTGCGAGGTAGTACCAATAAAGCCGAGATAGAGCAGCAGACCGCCACAAACCCCCTTACTGGTTAGATTGGCCAATAAGCTCCCGCCTTTGCTGATCGCTAGCAGCAGACCAAAAGCACCAATGAGTAAGCCAAAAGCCATAGGATGGCCACCAGCTGCGACCACAATTGGGATAAGAGGAATTAGCGGGCCATGAGTACCAGCAAGGTTAGCAGTGGGGAGTAAAAAACCTGAGAATAAAATGACAAAAAACGCAACAATGAGCAGCTCATAACGCACGTTTTCTAAAACAAATGCCTCCCCTAAACCAAGAGGACCTGCAAAAGTAGCAGCGATAGCGCCGACCATGACCACTTTACCGATAGTGGCTGCCATCGCAGGGATGGTATCTTCAAATTCGAAGCGATAATCTCTAAAGGGTAAGTTTGGTCGCCAGCGCTTAGGCTGCATGATCTGTAATTCATGGTTGAGATAAGCGTCGCGACTTTCAAAACTAGCGTAGGGTTGATGTAATTCTTCATAGCTACCTTGCAAATTATCGTTTTCTTGGGCAAGGTTGGGATTAGCTTCTGCGGTTTTCGATGCGGGGATTTGAGGATTACTCATCACATCTCCTTATGTTGACTGAGAACTTAGATAATCCTTTATTCGCTTCAATTACCGATAGTTAGGACTGCTGTCTAGACCTATTCTTAAAGGTTAAACTACCGCGAACAAAGGGGTGGCCATTGTAGGTCATCAGTATCCATAATGCGAGTGTTGTTTTTCTAGAACGATTTGTAGCTTTAATTTCTCACCCTTATTTTCAGCCTCGTTGGCCGCTTTTTTACCCAATTTACAAATTTTTCGACTTCGCTATGCTTTTGTAAGCGCGCTACCGTGTGATAGTAATTTGCCAACTCATGATTAGCAAAAATGTTATGGATTTGGCTGTGGCAAGGACGACAGAGCATAGCAATATCATCGCTCATCTCCGTACGGCTAAAACGGCGCTGCGTACGGGCTTTATTATGGCGTGAGCGCGGAATAAGATGATGTCGGGTTAAGGGCAGATTCGTACGTCCACAGAGCTCGCAGCTCTCCTCTAACGCTGCCTCCTTGTGCTCACTATTCATCTTTGACATAGATAGTCTCCTTTTGTCCTTCTCTCGCTTTATTTTCTATTATAGAATAAAATTTGAGCATTCTAAGTGTACACTTGTACGTTAGACATGCTAACGAATGATAAGTAACGGATGCTTTTCATTATGCAAACCTCTACTTGCGAGAGCTTATTTACTCACAGCTGATTGTAACTAATTGATATTATTATAAATATTAGGGATTGAAGGATAAAAAATGAAGCTATTTCCAAAAAAATTCGAGATACTCAATCGTAAAGCCAAGCAATACATTATGCCGATACTGACGCCGCATCTATTAAAACTACGTATCAATACCTATGCGCCTTATGTGGGTGCCGGTATCAAGCTTGAGTACTTAGATACCGATCAAGGGTTATGCGTCGTCAGTATGGATCTGACGGCTTTGAATAGGAATATCGTTGGCACGCAGTTTGGCGGTAGTTTGTACGCCATGACCGACCCTTTTTATATGCTGCTATTGATGCAGCAATTGGGTAGCAACTATGTGGTGTGGGATAAAAGCTCGCACATTGAATTTGTCGCCCCAGGAACTAGTAAAGTAACTGCGCGGATAAAGGTATCGAGCAGTGAAGCGACGACTATTCGTAAATTAGCTGAGAGCGGCGAGCCGGTATTTCGCGACTATCGCACTGAAATCGTCGATAACAATCAAAAAATCATCGCTATCGTGACCAAGACCGTCTATATTCGTCTGCGTAAGCACAGTAAGTCTAAGAGTCAAGCCAGTCGTCTAGATTTACCTGATAAGCCAAGCGACCAAGCAGCTGATAAAGCAAGCGGCAAACCAGACACTAAATAAAGTTAGTAAGTTTTTGCCTTATAAATACAAAAACCCCAATCTAGCTTATGCATAGATTGGGGTTTTGTCTTTTTTGGTACGCCTACTTATTTATATAATAAACCTATGAATAAGGGCTGGTAACGAAGCTCAAACTGAACTTCGTTACGAATTTAGATACCAGGTGCGGTATCCACAGCGTCAGGTACGCCGGCGTCAGTTTTCTTCTGAGCGCCTTGTTTTGCTGGACGTGCGCCAAGCTTCTCACGGATACGTGCTGATTTACCAGAACGCTCACGTAAGTAGTATAGTTTCGCGCGACGAACGGCACCGCGACGTTTCACTTCGATGCTGTCGATAATAGGAGAGTGCAATTGGAAAGCACGCTCAACACCAACGCCACTTGAGATTTTACGAACCGTAAAGGCTGAATTCAGACCACGGTTACGCTTAGCGATGACGACGCCTTCAAAGGCCTGTAGACGCTCACGCTCGCCTTCACGTACCTTTACTTGTACGACAACGGTATCACCAGCGCTAAAGTCTGGGCGTTCTACTAGTTGAGCATTTTCAACGCTTTGAACTAATGGATGTTTGTTGCTCATGAGAGTTATCTCCTCACATTAGATAATAGAGGCTAAGCGCATATCACCTGTTTGTAATAATTAATTGTCTCTGCCTACTCTTTTAATCAATAGTAGGTAGATACAAGGTAAATGGGGTTGGTTAAACGGCCATTACACTATAGCCGGTTAATTATTGCGCAAAATTCTTTTTTAACGGTTTAGCTATACTTATACTGACTATATTAGTTAGCGTCTAGATATTTAGACAGGCTACTTTGACTGCTCTTTTAGCCAACGTGCTTGTTCAGTAGTTGGACTAAAAGCTTGCCATAAGTCCGGACGCCTGGTCTGAGTACGCTGTACTTGCTGATGAAAGCGCCACTTAGCAATATTGGCATGATGGCCTGAAAGCAGTACTTCCGGAACCGCCATACCCGCAAACTCATGCGGCTTAGTGTAGTGAGGACAATCGAGCAAGCCATCGACGAACGAGTCTTGCATCGCGGATTTATCATCACCCATAATGTCAGGTAGACGACGTATCACACTATCCATCAACACCATAGCTGGGAGCTCACCGCCGGTTAAGACGTAATCACCAAGCGATACTTCCGCATCGACGTATTGTGCTAATAAGCGCTCATCAATGCCTTCATAACGACCACATAATAAAATCATGCCGTCATAATCAGCCATTTCAAGCACGCTATCTTCACTGAGCGTCTGCCCTTGTGGTGACAAGTAGATCACCGGACAGTGTTTGCTATCAGTACGGCAACCTTGCAGACCAGCTCGCTCTTTCGCATCGTCAATCGCTTGCGACAATGGCTGAGCCATCATCACCATACCAGGACCACCACCATAAGGACGTTCATCAATACGGCGATAATTGTCCGTGGTATAGTCGCGTGGATTGATGCAGTCAATCAGAACTTGCTGCTGAGTCACAGCGCGGCCAGTGATACCAAAATCACGAATCGCGGCAAACATCTCAGGAAAGATACTTATAACGGCAAAATACATCAGCAATCACTAATCACTGGTCAATAGTCACTAGGCCAAGCCGCTATAACGGTTTTAGCCGTTATATCGACTTTAAGCACTGTTTGCTTATGCCAAGGTATGAGACGCTCTTCATTATCTAAGCTGTCTGAGGTAGCCGCTACCCGCATAATGTCATGGGCACCAGTTTCAAACATCTCAGTAATATCGCCTAAATACTCATCTTGCTCATTAAATACTCGTACCCCGATCAGATCGGACCAATAGTACTCATCTTCACCAGTCTCAGGCAAGACATCTTGCTCCACCCAAAGGGTTACCCCATTCATGGTTTCTGCAACATTGCGATCAGGAACTTGCTCAAACTGCGCAACAATGCCCGATCCTTGCTCTCGCCAAGCTTTGACAGTCAAAGGCTTCATTCCCATAGCTGTCTTCATATACCAAGGCTGCATAGCAAATATAGCGGTTCGATCATCGGTATCGCTAAAAACCCAAAGCCAACCTTTTATACCGTAAGGCTTTTTGAGCTGACCTATTTTCATAAGGTTATTAGCAGGTGCTGATGACATAACGACTCTAAATGTTATAAATACAGTGTAGGATAAAGAAGATAACGATATGCTATGGAACGCTAGATTTTTAAGTCAGTATTTTTAGTTTTTAAATTCAGACCTTAAAATAGCTCGTAAGCTATCTATAGATCATCACTTAAAACTTAAGCCGTCGCTTCGCTTTCAGCAGCAGTCTTATTGTAAGACTTCGCTAATGAAGCAACGCGATCTGAAGGCTGTGCGCCTTTTGCGACCCACGCATTGTATGCTTCCATGTTTAAGCGAACCGCTTCTTCTGACTCTTTAGCCAATGGGTTAAAAAAGCCAATGTTTTCGATGTAACGGCCATCACGCGCGCGGCGTTGATCAGCAACTACAACTTGATAAAATGGGCGTTTTTTGGCACCGCCCCGTGCTAAACGAATAACAACCATCTGATTTCTCTCTTTCGCAGGTATACCAAAAAGGGCACAATTATATCATAGTCTATTATTTTTGAAAACATAATCTGTGTTTATTTAGTTGTTTGATAACAATCACTTAGCTGAGCTGTTTTTGCTGAGCATTTAACGCAAGCCATAGCGCATTTTATGCGATTGCACTATACTCATCTCAGAACGTCTTTATCTTATTTCTAACTATTTTTTGTACCTCTTTTGGAGCAATCGTCTGCTATGAGTACCGCGAATATCCCGACACGTCGCTCTAGTAGTTGGTCGAACAGCTGGCTGACCACTTTTATGATTACCTTTATGGTCATTATCAGCGTCAGTTTATCTATTTGGTTTTTTTGGCGTAGTCTTTATTTACCTGAGCTAAAAACCCATGCCCGCTATTTGACCAGTGAGCTACAATTGATGAATAGTGCCAAACAAGATTGGCGAGATAACCCTGAGGTTCAACGCTGGATCTATGAGCACTCACATGTGGTGACGATAGACAATCCTAGCGACTTTCCGCAAGTTGAGAAAAAAGTCTTTGTCGGCTTTTTTACCAATGTATTACAACGTGAAATCAGTGCGCAGTTAGGCCGCCCGGTAGAGGTTTATTTTAAGTTTAAGCCAACCCCGCAGTTATGGGTGCAAGATAGCCGGGATACGAGTTTTTGGATACGTGAGCCTGTTATCTACTACTCCCAGTACAGTCCGACCCTGTTAGGTTTTTTTCTACTCGGTATTCCTATTCTCACACTGCTAACCATTATCCTGATAGCACGACAGTTGAACCGGCCGCTGCGGCACTTACAACGAGCCGCGACTAACTATATTCGTCGTGGTCATGCCACTACCCTTCCGACTCAAGCAGGACCTACTGAGATTCGACAAGTCAATTTGGCTTTTAACCGGCTTTTTACCACCCTTAATCAAGCACAAAAGGAGCGCACGATTATGCTTGCGGGTATCTCGCACGATTTGCGAACGCCGCTGACACGCATGCGCCTCACCGCTGAGATGTTACCGGATGATTTTTTTCGGGAAGGCTTGATTTATGATGTTGAAGATATGGATGCGATTTTGGAGCAGTTTATCTCCTTTATGAAAGATGGCTCTGACGAGCCGGTGCGCTTGACTGATTTAGATACGATATTTAATGAGGTTATAGTACAGTTTGCACCAATGGAATTCGTTTACGAAGACCAACTTGATAAGCAAGTACCGGTAAGACCCTTATCTATCAAGCGTATGGTTATCAATCTAGTCAATAACGCCAATCGTTACGGAAAGACGCCTATTTATTTGTCAGCGACGGTCGTACCAACTTTCAAAGAAACGCTAGTCACAAGTGAAAGCGATGTGGTTAGCGAGAGCGAGGTCATGGGTGAGGCGCAGGAGCAGCTTGTCATTTGTGTTCGTGACTGCGGTGATGGCGTGGCAGAAGATCAATTAGAGCGTATTATGCAGCCGTTTGAGCGCGGCGAAACTGCTCGTACCACTCAAGGTAGTGGTCTAGGTCTGGCTATTGTGAACCGTATTGCTAGATTGCATCACGGTACGGTAGAGGCGATTAATCACCCCGAAGGCGGCTTACAAGTCTGTATCAAAATACCGCTGATATCTAAAGTGGATCAAGCAGCAGCTACAGATAAAGAAACTGTCGATAAAGAGGTTAGCTACAAAGAGACCGAGGATACAACCGAAAATAGCTAAGTGCTATTATTTAAATGCTATCGGCGACACTCTTAAGGTGGTAAAGAGTTAAGATACGGTGAAAATAAAAGATTGCTGATTAACAGGTAACCCAAGAGTTAATTTGTAGTGCCAATAGGCGGCGGTATATGCTCTGAGCTGTTGATAAAGTCTATAGGCTGCACTAGCTCATCTTGCGCTTGTTGTAAGCTTTGCGTAGTACTGGGCTGTTGAAAAAACAAATAGCTGATCAGTACAGCCGCATTGAGTATTATCAAGCCACCAAACAAATAAGGCATCCTCGCTCTCCTCTATTGTCATCCTATTGATAAAGCGCAGCTATAATATTTAGCAAACATCCTGTCATAGGCTAATTGTTTAAGCTCAACTCTCAAAGCTGCGCTCGCTCTTTTCTTGCGTGATTTGGTCAGCGGCAATGGTCTGGGTTAAGGGTTTGATAGGCCAAGTCATGATAAAACGGGCACCGCCAAGCTCTGGACTCTCATCAACGCTCATATTGCCATTGAACCAAAAAGCAATTCGCGAAACAATAGACAACCCCAACCCATAACCACCTGAAGCGCGGGTACGGCTGTCATCTAAGCGTGCAAAAGGAATAAAGACTTTTTCGCGATCTTCCTCTGGAATACCCTGCCCATCGTCTTCGACACTGACATATGCATTGCCTTTTTTCACCCAAGCACTAATAATGATCGTACCTTCGGCATAACGCAGCGCATTACCCGCAAGGTTTTGAATCACTCGGTGCAAGTAGCGCCGATCGGCGACGGCGGTCACTTTACTATTCGGTGGATTACCAACGATTTTGATATCCTTGCCTAGAGCGTTAGTCTCACGGACGATTTGCTCAACTAACTCCTTTAAATTGACCGACTCTAAGTCGAGCTTAGGCGACCCTTCCTCTAATTTAGCATAGGTTAAGATCTCATCAATTAGACCATTCAAAGATTCGATATCTTCGTCGATATAATCCCGCTGCATAAAGCGCGAGTCTTCATCGTCGGTATCGGCTAGCATATCGACCGCAAAGCGAATACGGGCAACCGGTGTTCGTAGTTCGTGCGATACCGCGCGTGTCAGCTCGCGCTGCGACTCAATCAAGCGCTTGATATGGGAGGTCATCGCATTGAAGGTAGCGGATAAGCGCGCAATCTCATCTTGACCAATAACTTGTACCTGAATATCAAGATTGCCATCGCTAACTTCATTAACCCCAACTTGTATCAGCTGTAATTTGCGCTCAAGTGGGAAAATGAGCGCATAGACGCCTAAGCTGATTAGAAACATACTAATCAATACCATACTGATAATCAAATTCAGTGGAAACCAGTTAAATAAAGGTATCGGCCCCATAAGAACGGCCATATCATTGATCTCAGAGGGAATAACAATCTTGATAGAAGAGTTGCCTTGGCTACTATTGCTATCTTGCAACAAAATAACCACTTCATCACGGCGCAAGCGTGCCAATTGGTCATCATCTAGATTAAAAGTATCTATAGTGTCTAAAGACAACGGATAAGAGAATTTGTTTTCGAGCTCTGTCAAGCGTGCACGCTTCTCAGGAAGCGTAGCGTAATAAGAGAGATCATCTAACAAAAACACCGCCATAGCGCGTACTTGCTGTTCAGTGACCTGCGAGACTCTTACTGTCAACACTTTATCATTGGGTAAACGGTGATAAACATCGGCATAAGCCGGCTGACTCACATAGCGAACTACCGTCTCACCATTTTCGAAACGACGCCGTTCACTGGCGCTGAAATCTATATTTTCTAGCGCTACTATACGAAAGGTCGAACCAAATAAACTACTGGCATCAGATAGCCAATATTCGCGCTGGGTTTCCGTCTCTTGATGCGCAAGACCCTCGCTCACCAAATAAAAAGCGCCAGTCGCCATATTCTCGCGATAGGTTTGCATACGCTCTTGATTGATAGTATCCATCAATAACTGCGCAAAAAGAGCAACACACAAGCAGACTATCAATAGCCCAGCGTATATTCGAACAAAGATACTGTGTTTCAAGGATGAGACTAATGACATAATTGCCGTAACCAAAGCATGGGATGAGTTATGAGTAACACTTACTGCTGCTATTCTATAGCAACGCTCATAAATATGTTAGAGTTTGCTGCATTAAAACCTGAATTAAGAGCTTTGGCTAAAAAATAAAAAACCAGCATAGCGCTGGCTTTTTATAGACTCTCAACAAAGGCTTAGTTGCCTTCTTTGACGAACAGATAGCCTTTACTGCGGACCGTCTTGATACGTTTTGGATTTTCTGGATCATCACCAATCTTCGGACGAATACGTGAGATACGCACATCGATAGAGCGATCTTGACCATCATACTCAATACCGCGCAGACGCTCGAAAATATCCTCACGTGATAAGATGCGGCCAGCATTAGAAGCTAATAACCACAATAAATCATATTCAGCACTCGTAAAGTCGACCAACTCATCGCCTAAATTGACTGAACGACCGCCATTATCGATGACGAGCTCGCCAAACTCAAGACGCTGCGGCACATCTTCTGATGGTGCGTTTTCTGAGCGGCGTAGTAGCGCACGAATACGTGCAAGCAGTACGCGCGGCTGAGCGGGCTTAGCAACATAATCATCCGCACCCATCTCAAGACCTAATACTTGATCCATATCTTCAGTACGAGCGGTCAACATCAAAATTGGGTTTTGATAATGCGGGCGTACTTCACGGCAGACGGTCAAACCATCGCTACCTGGTAGCATGACATCAAGTACTACCATATCAGGCTGTTCATTAACGATACGACGAATAGCACGGTTGCCGTCTGTCTCAATTGCGACTTCTAAGCCATTTTTAACCAGATAATCTTGGGTTAACATAGCCAGACGCTCGTCATCCTCTACAATCAAAATTCGCGGGGTGTTGTCGTCTTCAGGTGTTGTCATCGTTATATCCTCTAATACATCTCAATTAAAAACAGAAAATTTGCAGCGGGAAATAAGTATCAAGGCAGCAATAGTCTTAAAAATGCTACTGCTTATCCTCAATATCTTTGTATATTTTGTTTGTAAGTGCAGCTCAGTCATAGCAAGCTAGTATACTACTAAACTTATAACTTACCCTACTATAGCTTATTGTCGTTAACAAAACCTATAAAGAAGCCCGCCTAAAATCTTAGTTTTCGTCCAAAATCAGATAAATACAGATCTTTTATAAAACAAAAAATAGATAGTGACGTCATTTATAGGTTTTGATTAAAAATTAATAGTTAAGCTAAGTATTATCTAACTATTTAGATAAGCCTAATATAAGTAGCCGAATGATAAAATACTAAGCCAGCTATATACTTTTATGTTAATAATATAACTAAATTCTTGTCTGACTACTAGGGTCTATAAACAAAAAAAACAGCCCCTATGGACTGTTTTTAGCAAAACCTTAAAGTAACTTAGACGCCCGTCTAGCGCATCAAGCTAATTAAGAGCGGTTTTGATACTTACGAATAGTCTGTAGCTGCGCAACTGACTCAGCCAATGAAGCTAATGCTGCATTGGTCTGCAGTGTGTCGGTTTGATTGACTAATAACTGCTCAGCCTGCCGACGAGCTTCGACGATTTTACTTTCATCAAGATTATGCGCACGCATAGCAGTATCGGCTAGTACCGTAACCATTTTTGGCTGTACTTCAAGTACGCCACCGGACACGTAGATGACTTCCTCTTGACCGTCTGGTGTTTGTACTCGCATTGAGCCAGGCTTTAGCAAGGTAATCAATGGCGTGTGACCTGGTAGAACACCAATCTCGCCTTCGCTACCAGTGGCAATTAGCATACTGATCTCGCCTGAATATAACTCTTCACGGGCGCTTACGACGCGGCATTGTAACGTTGCCATACCTAAATCCTTATTATGAAAAAGTCTCAAAAACAGCTAGCTCTCTATAAAGCCAACTAGCGAATGAAAGTGATAAGCCAACTTTATTCGCTAGGCTGACTCTCTAGCGATTTATGCCGCTGTAGATTTCATTTTTTCGGCCTTAGCGACAACTTCGTCGATACCGCCAGCCATATAGAAGGCTTGCTCTGGAAGGTCATCGTACTCACCAGCGATAATCGCTTTAAAGCTAGCAATGGTATCGCGTAGTGGTACATATTTACCAGGTGCACCAGTGAATACTTCAGCGACGTGGAATGGCTGAGATAAGAAGCGCTGAATCTTACGCGCGCGATAAACGACGAGTTTATCTTCTTCTGATAGCTCATCCATACCTAAGATGGCGATGATGTCTTTTAGCTCCTTATAGCGCTGCAATACTTCCTGCACACCACGAGCTACGTTATAGTGCTCTTCACCGATGACTTGTGGATCGAGCTGACGTGAGGTTGAATCTAGTGGATCAACCGCAGGGTAGATACCTTGTGAAGCGATATCACGGCTTAGTACGACAGTCGCATCCAAGTGCGCAAACGTCGTCGCTGGTGATGGATCCGTCAAGTCATCGGCTGGTACATATACCGCCTGAACTGAAGTGATAGAGCCTGACTGGGTTGAAGTAATACGCTCTTGTAGCATACCCATCTCTTCAGCGAGTGTTGGCTGATAACCAACTGCTGAAGGCATACGGCCAAGTAGAGCTGATACTTCGGTACCCGCTAGCGTATAACGATAAATGTTATCAACGAATAGTAGTACGTCACGACCTTTGCCAGTAGCAGGATCTTTAGTATCACGGAAGTACTCAGCCATAGTTAGACCAGACAACGCAACACGTAGACGGTTACCCGGTGGCTCATTCATCTGACCATATACCATGGCAACTTTAGACTTACTAAAGTCTTCAGTGTTCACAACGCCCGCTTCTTGCATTTCGTGATAAAAGTCGTTACCTTCACGAGTACGCTCACCAACACCAGCAAATACCGATAGACCTTCGTGTTTTAGAGCGATGTTGTTGATCAACTCCATCATGTTGACGGTTTTACCAACACCAGCACCACCAAACAGACCAACTTTACCACCTTTTGCGAACGGGCAAAGTAGATCGATAACTTTGATACCAGTCTCTAATAGCTCAGTGCTGTTAGACTGATCCGCGTAGCTTGGTGCTTCACGGTGGATAGACCATTTCTCATCAGCAGCTACAGGACCTTCTTCATCGATAGGACGACCTAGTACATCCATAATACGACCAAGCGTACCAACACCTACAGGTACTGCGATTGGGCCACCAGTATTCGTCACTGGCAAATTACGCTTAAGACCTTCAGTTGAGCCCATAGCAATCGTACGCACGATGCCATCGCCTAGTTGTTGCTGAACTTCTAGAGTGGTTTCGGTGCCATCAACTTGTAAGGCATCAAAAATTTGAGGAACTTCGTTACGGTTGAACTCGACGTCAAGAACCGCGCCAATAATCTGTACAATACGACCGCTACTCATTGCGTTCTCCTTGAACTTCTATATATGGTTGTAGTCAATTATGAAACAGCAGCAGCACCGCCAACGATTTCCGAGATTTCTCGGGTAATCGCCGCTTGACGCAGCTTGTTATAAACCAACTGTAAATCGTTAATTAGGTCACCAGCGTTATCAGTTGCTGCTTTCATAGCAACCATGCGTGACGACTGTTCAGAGGCAATATTTTCCATGACCGCTTGATAAACGATCGATTCAATATAGCGTCCAAGTAATTCATCAATCAAAGTCTTGACATCAGGCTCGTAGATATAATCCCAGCTAAGCTCAGTCTGCATACCGCTAGCATCATCATCAAATGACCCTTCAGGCAGAGGCACTAACTGATTGACTGTTGGCTTTTGCGTCATCGCATTAATAAATTTATTATAGACTACATAAATGCGATCAAGCTTGCCATTAGCATAATCATCAAGCATAGCTTGTACCGGTGAATTCACCTGCTCGAAAGTCGGTTTATCGCCATAATCTGTCACCGCAGAGGTAACTTTACCGCCGAAATTCTTAAAGAAGCTGACGCCTTTGGCACCGATAACGGCGAATTCGGCTTGTACAGACTGATCTTGATAGTCTTGAATACTTTTAGATAAAGCTTTGAACAAGTTAATGTTCAAACCACCCGCTAGGCCACGATCCGAGGTAATAACAATATAGCCCACTTTATTAACCGGACGCGCTACCATATAAGGGTGTTTGTAATCTGATGAGGCATGTACCAAATGCGAGATAACCCGGCGCATACTATCAGCATACGGGCGACCCACTTCCATGCGCTCTTGGGCACGGCGCATCTTACTCGCTGCAACCATTTGCATAGCGCGAGTAATCTTTTGGGTACTTTTAATACTGGTGACTTTGGCACGTATCTCTTTTAAGCTTGCCATAATGATTCCAATATAAGAGGGTTAAAAAGCAGTGGCGCATGCCGCATATGATAGAGATTTAACACTTAATAACAAGGGTTATATGCAAGCATAACGCGATCTAATACCGATAAGGGTTAAAGCAGTGGCGCAACTATCTACTCAGACAACGCGCCACTTGGTATATGATAAGCTAAAACCAAATCGGCTTAACCCATTAAATTAATAACTGTGATTTTGTTTAAAAGTCTCAACAGCTGACTTCAAACGAGAAGCAATATCATCATTGTAATTTGCAGTCTCATTGATTTCCGTCATAAGCTCGCTCTGTTCGTCATGCATATAACGTAAGTAAGCTTCTTCAAAAGAACCGATTTTCTCTACCGGTACATCAGATAAGAAGCCTTCGTTTGATGCATAAATAACCGCCGCTTGTTCAGCAACAGACATGGGCTGATACTGCTTTTGCTTCATAAGCTCTGTGACGCGCTCACCATGATCCAGCTGCTCGCGAGTCGCATCATCAAGGTCAGAGGCAAACTGAGCAAACGCTGCAAGTTCGCGGTACTGAGCTAGTGCGGTACGAATACCACCAGAGAGCTTTTTGATAATCTTAGTCTGAGCTGAACCACCAACACGCGATACTGAAATACCAGCGTTCACTGCAGGGCGGATACCTGAGTTGAATAGGCTTGACTCTAAGAAGATCTGACCATCAGTGATTGAAATCACGTTAGTCGGTACGAATGCTGAGACGTCACCGGCTTGGGTTTCAATAATAGGTAGAGCAGTCAAAGACCCAGTCTTGCCAACGACTTCACCATTAGTAAACTTTTCTACGTAGTCAGCGTTGACTCGTGATGCACGCTCAAGTAGGCGTGAATGTAGGTAGAAAACGTCACCAGGATAAGCTTCACGGCCTGGTGGACGACGTAATAGCAGTGAAATCTGACGATAAGCAACCGCTTGTTTTGATAAGTCATCAAAGACAATTAGCGCGTCTTCACCGCGATCACGGAAGTATTCACCCATGGTACAACCTGAGTACGGTGCGATATACTGTAGAGCAGCCGGCTCAGAAGCAGAAGCAACAACGACAGTGGTGTATTCTAAGGCACCGGTTTGCTCAAGCTTACGAACGACGTTAGCAATAGTAGAGCGTTTTTGACCAATAGCGACATAGACACACTTAATGCCAGAAGATTTCTGCGCGATGATCGCATCGATAGCCATAGCGGTTTTACCCGTCTGACGGTCACCAATGATAAGCTCACGCTGTCCACGACCGATTGGAATCATGGTATCAACGGCTTTATAACCGGTCATAACTGGCTGATCTACTGATTGACGGTCGATAACGCCTGGGGCGATTTTTTCGACTTTATCCGTCATCTTGGCATTGATAGGACCTTTGCCATCAATAGGGTTGCCTAAAGCATCAACAACACGGCCTAATAATTCAGGACCTACTGGTACTTCAAGAATGCGACCCGTGCAATAAGCTTTTTGGCCCTCTTGCAATTGCAGATAATCACCGAGTACGACTGCGCCAACAGAATCACGCTCTAAGTTAAGCGCCATTCCGTAGATTTCGCCTTCAAACTCAATCATTTCGCCGTACATGGCATCTTCAAGACCATGAATTTGCACAATACCGTCAGATACTTTGACAATCGTGCCTTCATTCTTTGCAGTTGCACCTGCATCAAGGTCTTGAATACGCTGCTTAATCAGATTACTGATTTCCGCTGGATTCAGTTGTTGCATTGCCTTGTTTCCTTTAATTTATGATAACCCGCCCACTGACTTAAATGCTCTTACTATCACGCAGCCGCTACTCCTTACTAATATAGTAGCGCTGCGCTTGTGACTGGCATTAGGCAGTTAGCTGTGTTTTTAACTGTTGTAACTTGCCGCGCATCGAATCATCAATGATTTTGTCACCGACTTTTATGGTAGCGCCTGCCAATAGACTAGGATCAACCGTTTCGTGAATCACCACACTAGCATTGAGCGAGGCAGCTAGACGCGTTTGAATCATCTCACGTTGGGCTTCAGTCAATGGATAAGCGGTCGTTACATAAGCATCAAGCTGTTTTAAGCTAGTCGCTTTATGGCTACGATAGTGCTGATAAACTTCAGGAAGTAGGGCTAGACGCTCTTGCTGCGCCAATTGCTCTACGAAGTTGTTTAGCGCTGGTGACACTTTAGGATAGCTAATACTATTACCATAACGAGAACCTTTGCTCTCGCCTAGTAGTTGCTTAAAAGCAGAATCGTTATCACCAGCCACTTGTGAGTCATAAAGATCAACCAAAGCAGCTGACTTATGCTCAGCCGTGATGGCTGGGTTTTCTAGCCAAGTACGAAACGCTTTGTCATTGACAATGTTACTTGCAATAAACAAGAAATTTTCCCACTCGTTTATAGCCCCGTTTTCATTGGCATAGTCAAACGCGGCTCTTGCGTAGGGTCGTGCTAAGGTTGATAAATCAGCCATTATATCCTCACAGTTACAGCTTCGCCGCCAGTTGGTCTAACATGCTAGCATGTTTTTGCTCATCGACTCTATCTTGCAAAATCTTTTCAGCACCAAGGACAGAAAGCTCTGCCACTTGCGCACGCAGTGACTCGCGCGCTTGATTGATCTCTTGATCAATTCCTGCTTGAGCTTGCTGGCGAATACGCTCACCTTCCGCTTGCGCTTGTGATTTTGCATCTTCGACCAGTTGATTAGCGCTCTTATTCGCTTGCTCAATTAAGGCTGCAGCTTTAGTCTTAGCCAGTTCAAGCTCTTGCTGGACATCTTGCTCTGCCGTAGCCAAGTCAGCTTTTGCTTTCTCAGCGGCATTTAGGCCATCAGCGATTTTACGCTGACGATCATTGATTGCGCCGATAAGTGGTGGCCACACGAATTTCATGCAAAAAACCACAAATATTGCAAAAGCAATGGCTTGACCGACGATGGTAAAATTGATGTTCACGTGATCACCTCTTTGTTAATGAAAAATCAGTGTCATTGATCCTGTCTAACCGTCAGACTCTGTATAACTTAGCAGACAACTTAAGACGGTCAAACAGTTACAACTGAGCTTTCTGATTAACCTGCTAGAGGGTTAGCGAACAACAATAGCATAGCGATACCGACACCGATCATTGGGATCGCATCAAGTAGACCTGCTACGATGAACATACGAGTTTGCAATTGTGAACCAAGCTCTGGCTGACGGGCTACGCCTTCCAAGAATTTGCCACCTAAGATCGCAAAACCAATACCTGTGCCAAGTGCGCCTAAACCGATTAGTAGCGCTACTGCGATAACTGTGTAACCACCTAATACTGGATCCATTGATGTATCCTCTTATGCCTATTGAATGTCTAATTAATGTTCAGTTGATGATGCTAATGACATGTAAACTATCGTCAGCATCATAAATACGAACGCTTGAAGGGTAATAATTAAGATGTGGAAGATAGCCCACGGTACTGACAACGCCCATTGAATCCAAAATGGCATCAGGGCAATCAGTATGAAAATCAACTCACCGGCATACATGTTGCCGAATAGTCGTAAGCCTAAAGAGATAGGTTTCGCTATCAGAGTCACAAACTCTAAAATAAAGTTAACTGGAATTAAAATAATTTGTAAGATTGGGTTTTTGGCGCTGAACGGATGTAGCGTTAACTCACCAATAAAGCCGCCGACACCCTTTTCTTTGATACTATAGAAAATAATCAACGCAAAGACCGCGAATGACATACCAAGCGTAATGTTAGGATCAGTCGTTGGAACGATTTTGAAGAAGACATGATGCGGATCATGACCCATCATCGCGCCGATTTGGCCAGCAAGCGCTGGAATAAAGTCAACCGGCAATAGATCCATCAAGTTCATCAGGAATATCCAGACGAAGATGGTTAATGCTAAAGGCGCAATCAGTTTTGAGGTACCACTATAAGAATCGCGAACGTTATTATCAACGAACTCAACGATCATCTCAACGGCAGCCTGCGTTTTGCTAGGTACTCCTGAAGTCACCTTTTTGGCAACCATCCAAAAGATAGCACAGAACACTATGCCCAAGCCTATTGACCACAACATAGAATCAAGGTGGATAGCATTAAAGCCCATGGCACTCGCCTCTTCAGCGGTGTAGGCAACTTTCCAACCTTCGCCCGGCAAATAGCCGTACGTCCAGTTTGTTAAGTGGTGAGAGATATATTCTGTTGTTGTTTGTTCGCCTGCCATAGTGTCAGCTTCTCATTAATCAACGATTTAATCAATTACCAAAAATACGGTCGTTATAAACTAAGAAAATAGTCATTTAAATGTGCAGCAATACTCTTGCCATCTTACAATATTTAAATTTACCTCAAGCTTATAACAGCCAACCTAATCTAACTTGTAATACTAAGGTAATTTGCAGTACCAGGATAAGCAGTACCAAGAAGATTAGCACTGTTACAAATACCTGTTTTTAATAGCATTTCACTGAGTTGCAGAAATTTTAGCTAGCAAAAAAGGGCTTATGAGTAGTTCTTACCAGCCCTTGGTACTGACACATAATCCTATTATGTGGCCTCTTGCTTGTTTCTCATAGTGAGAATGGTGCTCACTGAGACACACTCAAGCAAAATATTTAGCTGTATATCTTAATGCAGCGTAGTAATCATGTAAAGTCAATTATTTATATTTTATCAAAGGTATAAGTAGCGTTTCTACTGATAGCCGATAGGGATGGACATTTGCGCCCAAAAATAATTTATAAAACATCAGTGCTTTACTCTTTAAATGGCGTTTATAACTGATATTTTTGACTTAATTTGCAACATATTCTAGTTATTTCAACGTTTCATGCTACTTTTTGACTGATGAAAAGTAAAAACAATGTATCTGTTCATTAGCGGTAAGCTCATTTTGTCGCTTTAAAGCAGCGACTGTTCACTCAGCTAGTATTCAATTAAGGGATATCATTAGTCATGGAGAAATTGGACGGCAGGATGGCTTTTCTACGATATAGCTTTTTTCTTTATAATTTATAAATAATTTACTTTATAGTTTATAAACAAATAGTAAGGTAAAAGCATCACACTATAGACAAAACTGCTTTATATTTAGGGACCTCCATAACATAGAAAAGTCGCCATATAAATAAGCCTTTAGCGTATACGCCATAACATCCAACTGTGACTAATCTGCATGACCATAAAACCGATAAATAGCGCTGGGGCCGATAGGGGTTTTATGGTGATAAAGATTAGTGCGAAACCAAATAGAGTCAATAGCCATTTGGCCATTTGGCCTCGATAGAGCTGATTGACAATATGCAAGCGAGCACGGTAGCCCGTGTGCCAAAAAACAAATCCAGCAAAAACGGCTTGGGTTATAAAGCTAAGCAAAGCACCAATGGCGGTGCTTTTTGCTACTAAAAGCTCACTATGCAGCCAGATGTTATCTATCAGCCAAGTGATAATGATCAGGATAAATAGTATCCAAGCTTGGCGTTTGATATAGATACTGATTTGCTGGTTTTGCGTACGTTTAGCGGGCTTGGTCATTATCAATCCTAATGCGCAGATCGTATCCAAATTACCAAAAGTCAAACCATGAAATTAGCATTCATCAGTTCGCTATCGCGTAATTGTCATCTGACCAAAACAAAACGTCGCTTATTGTAAGTACTCTGCTACTCTTTAGCAAGCTAATTATAATAACTGCCGCGTCATAACCGCCATATAATAACTAAACAAGCAAATATTCAATAGATCAAGCAAAAAGAGGCGTTCTCGTTAAGTAAACGCTAACGCCCAAAAACAGGCTATTGATGCTATCAAGACGTACACTTCATTATCTGCTGCGCCATCTCGCTCCAGCCTGTCACAAAGTCGTTGCTCCCGCTCATATCCTCTAACTGAATAGTCGTTTTAACCGGCTGCAGCTTCGTGATAAGTCCTTTAGCTGGCTTGCTCTGCGTCACCAAGCACATGCGTTTGTTTGGACGCTGCTCATTCAGCCAACGTAGCTGACTCGCTTTTGGCGCTAAATGATGATCGCTACTGAGACTACCAACCAGCTGCAAATTGAGACTGGGTTCTAAGTACTGATAAGCATCATGGTAAGCCCAGTAAGGTCGTCTCTGTTTTCCGTTTTGTAGCTGAGCCGTGACTGCCCTATCCATCCGCTGCGCAAATTTCTGTGCATTGGCTTGATAGAGCGTTTTATTTTTTGGGTCGGCATGACTGTGGATAACGGCTAAAGCCCGCGTGATGGCTTTGGCGTTTTGAGGATCTAACCAAATATGGGTGTCTAACGTATTGGCTATTGGCTTGCCCTTGACATCGCGCATGGGATAACGCTTGAAAGCATCAAAAGCAAATAAAGAGATAGCATTAGGCGCAGTATCTAAGCTTTGAGCTAAGTTGTTTTCTAGTGGCGCGCCAAACCAAACCACAAAGGTACTGTCTTGAATCGCTTTGATATCTTTTGGGCTGATGCTACCGTGATGCCCTACTTCACCTGGGTTTAGGAGTTGCTTGGCGGACGCTGCGCCTGCTGTTACCGCTTCACTTAGCAAAAATAAAGGATAATTACTGACGCTTACGGTGTTGGCCGCTTGCGCGCTTGTACTAAACAAGCCTGCTACTAGAAAACTTGCAACTAGGCTCTTAAGCCAAGACTTCAAGGATAGTATTTTTTTTTGCATCGGTTTCATAATGTCACTTTAGCCAATTGGTTTTGATAGTTGTCATTAAATAATCTATTTTCTAACTATCATTATGTTATACTATAACAATAAAAAGTGCACTATTATTTTAGGAGCGGTTATGGTCCATTCTTTATTAGCTAGTCATCATCTCCATGACGTCCAGCAGTTCAGTGCTAATGAGGTGCATGCGCGTCTGACTGCCGCTATAGAGCAATGTCGCCTTCGCGGTGTGCGATTTACGCCGCTGCGTCAACAGATCTATGAGCTGGTATTGCAAGCTGAGCGACCGGTTGGCGCTTATGATTTGATTACCCAGTTGCAGCAAGCTCGCCTGCTAGACAAAGACCACGAGCATCGAACCAAAAATGTCGCACCGCCAACGGTTTATCGTAGCTTAGAGTTTTTATTGGCTGAGGGCTTGATTCATCAGCTCACCTCCATTAATGCTTATGTGCCTTGTTGTCACCCTCGGGCTCAGCACGCCGCGGCATTCTTGATTTGTGAGCAGTGCCAGCGGGTACAAGAATGTAGCAGCTTACCGGTGCAAGAGATGATGAGCTTTGCCGAGCAAGATGTGGGGTTTATGGTCAATCATAGCGTTATCGAATTAAGCGGTCGCTGCCAAGCTTGTCAGTAGTTTTTTATTCAGCTCATAATTCTGCTAAGGCCTTCTATTATGATTTTATGCCCTTTGCCTTTAAAGCCGTTCTCTAACCAACAGGTCAGCTATGATCTCAAATAATTTATCATCTAGACCTTCACTCTTACCGCTTCACTCAAATGATAGCGCTAAGCTGCTGAGCCTTAACAATGTCAGCTACGATATCGATAGGCAGCGACTGCTATCACATATCAGTATCGATATCGCTGTCAATGAAACGGTGAGCCTTATCGGTCCCAATGGCGCGGGCAAATCGACTTTAGTGAAGCTTATCTTAGGCCTTATTACGCCTAGCGCGGGTACTATAAAAGCTCATCAGCCTCTACAGCTCGGCTATGTGCCTCAGCGTTTCTCAATACCGCCTATCTTACCTCTGCGAGTCAAAGACTTGTTAGCGCAAGCGGATAAACGCCGACTACAGCCGGAGCAGCGGCAGTTTATTTTTGATAAGTTGTCTCTGAATCATTTGTTATCACGGCAAATGGGTCATTTATCTGGTGGCGAGACGCAGCGGGTGCTGTTAGCGCGAGCCTTACTAGATAAGCCAAATCTATTAATCTTAGATGAGCCGATGCAGGGGCTTGATCCTGATACTGAAGTTTGGCTCTATCAGTTCATCGATGAGCTGCCGGAGTTCTTACGCTGTGCGATGCTCGTGGTATCGCATGATCTGCATTGGGTGATGAAAGGTAGCCGGCGCGTCATTTGTCTCAACAAGCACATTTGCTGTGAAGGGCAACCGAGCGAGCTTGCTATCACCAGCGAGTTTCAAAAGCTCTTTGGTCATCATTATGAGCAGCCTTATGTGCATCAGCATCACGCTTGTGAGCATCATGCCCCTAGCGATTTGGCACCATAAGTCCTCAGTCGCTATGAATACCACTTTATATTGAAGCTTCTATAAATACCTTTTAGTGCCTATTTAACGGATATCAGTTATGACTGCTTGGTTAGCCATTATTGCCCCGGCTTGGATTGCCGGCAGTATTCTCGCGCTGCTCTCAGCCCCTTTAGGCTGTCTCGTGTTATGGCGGCGTATGGCTTTTTTTGCCGATGCTTTAGCGCATGGTACGCTCTTGGGTGTAGGACTCGCGGTTCTTTGGCAGTTACCGATGGGGTTTGGCGTCGGTATTGTCAGCGTGCTGGTAGTGCTCGGCTTAGTGGTGATTGACGATGAACGTTTGCCAATGGATGCGGTATTAGCCGTAGTTGCAGTTACTTTATTATGTTTGGGTTTGCTGACACTTACTCAATTAACGGACCAACAAGCCAACGTCTTAGGGTTTTTATTTGGTAATTTATTAGAGCTAGATTGGGCGGATTTGCCGATATTAGCAGCGAGTGTCCTGATAGGATTGGCCTTACTTATCTATATTTGGCCCGCGCAAATCAAACTAGCTACCCATGAAGCCTTAGCTCGTATTCAAGGCGTAAACCCGACCTGGCAGCGCTTGTTTTTTATGGGAATACTAGCAGGATTTTGTGCGATCGCTTTACAAGCGGTCGGTAGCTTATTAATTAGTGGGCTTTTGGTACTGCCCGCGCTAAGCGCCAGATTATGGACAACATCACCGAAGCAGATGGTCGTCTTTGCGCTCATTATCGCCCAGTGTGGGGTGACTTTGGGAGTATGGGGCAGTGTCTGGATGGATATACAAACCGGTCTTTCAATTGTATTAGTGCTCGCTATTTTATTTTTCATCGCGTTATTTTTCTCAAAACTGCTTACTAGATTGACCCTAACTAATCGCAAATAAAAAGTAAACTACGAGCGGATATTATTGATCATCGCGCTTACCTTTATCGACTTTCTTTTACTAAGTAGTTGGTTACTGCATAAAACTGTGCTATAAACAGGCAGATATCTAATCGCTAAACGGTTAATAGACGACCAGGAAGTGTTAAGGTTATCAGAGCGTTTAGGATTATTATCTACTATGACCTAAGAGATCTTACTCATGCTGAGCTACCCCACTTATCGAGTAAACAAGCCGGATGGACCGTTAAACATTCTGCAAATTACCGATATGCATTTATTGCCACTAGCTAGTACAGATAATGCTGAAGACCATGACGATGAAAAACCCAACTGTCGGCACTGCTTTGAAGCCAATCTCGCGCAAGCGCTTGCTGAAGATATTCGTTGTGATTTGATAATAGTAACCGGAGACTTACTCAGTAAAGTTGAGACATCAACTTATGACTATATTTTTGATGTACTTCATAACACGCAGATACCTTTTGCTTGTATTGCCGGTAATCATGATGTCACCGACGAGTCTAGTCATGACCTGCCCTTTGAGCAACGCGAGCTGACGGCTTGTACTATGGATTCGCGGCTGCTGAGTCAACATGTGATTGAGACGGACTATTGGCAGGTGTTATTGCTAGACTCTTCAATCCCTGGCAAGATTGCAGGTGCGGTGACTGAGGCGGATATGGACTGGCTGTGCGCGCAGCTTGAGACTTGTAATAAGCCAGCTTTACTAGCAATACACCATCACGTACTACCGATGTATTCTGAGTGGATAGATGCGCACATGATAGAAAACGCCGATTATTTTTGGCAGCGTATAGCCTCTTATCCGCACTTAAAGGTCATTATCAGTGGTCATACGCATCAAGAGCAAGTCCGTCATCGAAATGGGGTAACAGTTTACTCGACCCCATCGACTTGCTACCAGTTTATGCCTTATGAGGATGACTTTAGTTATGATAAACAAGCACATGCCGGCTATCGCTGGTTGCAATTAGCCAACAATGGTAATCTTGCAAGCTGGGTCAAAAGACTAGATACTTGGTAGCCGGTTTTTAGTGGCATAATGAATAATAGCAAACAGTGGACGTTGGTTAGTATAATAATGATAAAGGAAGTAATCGTTATTAGCTTAATATGAGCGATTGATAACGTATCGCATCACATTGGTGCTAGGTTTATCTATCATATGATTGGCGTACCCCGTGGTGAAACGTTCTAGAAAGGACAAGTCGTAGGGCGATAGATGATTTTTGAAGCCTTGTCTTTTGCAACATCGTTTTGTTGAATTAATTTGGAAAAATAGGATACCCTTATGAGCACTTCAACGACGTCTCCAGCTGAGGTAAAATTTACCCCTTATGTTCCTGCCAAAGACGAAGAGTATATGTCTGATGCGCAGCTTGAACATTTTAAAGCGATCTTACTCGACTGGAAAAGCCAGCTTATCGGTGAGGCTGACCGTACTAAGACTTATATTCAAGATGAGTCAAGCGCTATGCCAGATATCAACGACAGAGCGACTCAAGAAGAAGAGTTCGCCTTAGCACTGCGCACTCGTGACCGTGAGCGCAAGCTGATTCGCAAGATTGATAAGTCGATGGCTGAGATTGAAAATGACGACTATGGATTTTGTGAAACTTGCGGGGTTGAGATTGGCCTGCGCCGTCTAGAGGCGCGTCCGACTGCTACGCAGTGTATCGACTGCAAAACCTTATCAGAAATGAAAGAGCGTCAAAACCAAGGTCAATAGCGAGTCCTTAGCGATATCTATAAATTCTCAAAGCGAGCGCTCTTGATAGAGTCGCTCGCTTTTTTATGCGCAAAATTAAATACGCTCGAACCAACAAATGCGCCTTTAGCCCTACTAAAAACTAATATATTTTCAAAGCCAGCTTGTTTATGCTAGTGCCATTATTTTATCTCGGCAGCCGAATACTGTGAATTATCCTACAAATAATAACGATCCTTTTTTAGCAGGGCCTTCAGCTTTAATAGAGCCTTCAGCTTCCCTGCTTACTCAAAGGCCTATAGGCCGCTTTGCCCCTTCTCCTACGGGTGAGTTACATCTAGGCTCTTTGACGACAGCGCTGGCGAGCTACTGTCATATCAAATCTTTGGGTGGAGAATGGTTACTACGTATAGAAGATACGGATACTGAGCGCTGTGATCGGCAGTTTACCGAACAGATATTGATAGATCTAGAGACGCTTGGTCTACAGTGGGATGGTGATGTTATCCACCAATCTGAGCGCATCGATATCTATAACGATTACCTACGGGAAGCGCTAGCACCTTTGACTTATGGCTGCCAATGCTCACGTAAAAGCTTAGCTAGATATTGGGATAATATAGAAAACTTGAGTGACTTGATACCTAACAAGCAACGTTATCCGCGCTGCTGTATTGCCAAGGATTTAGATAAACAACAGCATAAGCTACGCTTGCAGCTACCAAATTATGCCATTGGCTTTATGGATGGTATTCAAGGGATACAATGGGATAATCCACAACAGACTTTGGGCGATATGGTAGTACGTCGGCAAGACGGCATGATCAATTATATTTTAGCCGCGAGTATCGATGATGGTTTACAAGGTATTACCCACATTATGCGTGGGCTAGATATCTTGCCAATGACTACCGCGCAAATCAGCCTATTACAAATGTTAGACCTGTCTGCAGTCAGCCACTGGTATCATTTGCCACTGATCTGTCATGCCAATGGGCAAAAACTCTCTAAACAAAATCTAGCTCAGCCTATCGATACTCGTGATCCAAGCGCACTCATTGCGGAAGCTTTAAAATTATTACAACAACTGCCCGTTGATTTGGATACGCCAGAGCGGATGCTAAGACAAGCTATTAGCCAGTGGGATAACGCACCGCTACAAAATAAACAGCAATTAGCTATTTTTTAATAGCTAATTGCTAATAGCGTTCTACGCACCATACAAAAGCTATTATTTATGCTTGCTGCTCATTACAGGTCAACTGATTCACCTTATTAATAATGACGACATTGGCTCTTTTCGATCTCAGGGCTTTCTTTATATATCTTCAGCAATAACGCTACCATCACTAAGCTAATCAGCATCGAGGAGCCGCCATAGCTAAAGAACGGCATAGTTAGGCCTTTCGTCGGCATCGCACCCATATTCATTGCCGCATTGATAATCGTCTGCGCAATAAAGATAATACCAATACCAAAAGCGGTATAACTCATGCGCATCTGCCGACGTTTCAGCGCGTTATAGCTAATACGCATGGCGCTACCGATAATTAAAGCTTCGAGCAGCAGTACCAAAGTTACGCCAACAAACCCCAGCTCTTCGCCAGTGATGGCTAACAAAAAGTCCGTATGCGCTTCTGGCAGGTGTGAGAGCTTCTGTACGCTCTCGCCATAACCGACTCCGGTAAACTGACCGCGGCCAAAGGCAATCAAACTACGCGCCAACTGATAATCGGTATCCTGAATATCATCAAAAGGATCTAAGAACGATAAAGCTCGCGTCAGTCGATATTGAACCAAGGTTACTGCTAATACCCCAAGTACGCCAACTACCGCCCCTAGCGCGATAAACTGCTTATAAGGCGCGCCGGCAATATAAAATATCGCAAATACCGTCCCAACGATGACCACCAATGAGCCAAAATCTGGCTGCAATAATAGTAAAAAGGTCATCATACCGATGACTAGTGAGATTCGCAAAAAGCCATCCCAACCATTACGCACCTCAAAAGAGCGGCGCACCACAAAGTCGGCAACAAAAATAATAACGACTAGCTTAGCAAGTTCAGCGACCTGGAAGTTGAACACCCCTAAACTCAACCAACGCTTTGAGCCATTGATCGGCGTGCCAAATAAAGTGGCGACTAACAACAGCGCTGTCACTATCAATAAAAAGAACTGCGTACCCGTCTGATACAGCATCTTAAGCGGTACAAACTTATAAGGTAAAAATGCCAAAAATAGACCAATGCACATATAGAGCAATTGGTTTTTGAAAAAATAGAGCTCTGTCATCCCGCGACTGAGTGCAAAAGGTATAGAGGCAGAAGCGACCATTAGCAAACTCAGTACCAGCATGCAACCCACGCTAGCTAACAAAATAGCGCGAGCTGAAGGTAGGGACAACACGCCGTCACTACTGGTTTTGGCATAAGAGCTGGAGTTTGAGCGAGAAAAAAAAGAGAGCGCCATAATATTCAAATATACTAACAAACAAAAAATACGGCGTTCAGCGAACACCACCATCAAAACCTAAAAAATAACTCATGCCAAATTTTATTATAAACTATAGAATAAATAATCAGTAATATCTATCACTTATAAAGATTTATAGCTCATTCAGCTATCAGCGGTATCTTGCGTCACTAGCTGCTGCACCAACTGACTAAAATGCTTACCGCGCTCAGCATAACCACTGAACTGATCGAAGCTGGCACAGGCTGGAGACAAGAGTACCGCTTGCACTTGCGATAAGCTGCTATCTGTCACTTGCTGAATACAATTAAAAGCGTTATCTAGCGTCTGGCACTGATGCAATCTGACATCGTCGCTAAGTTCGGCTTCGCGCAAATGCTGCTCAATGAGCTTGGCATCCTCACCGATAATGAGCACTTGACTGACATAGTGGTTAATGAGCGGCGCCAATTCGCCGAACTGCTGGCCTTTTGCTTGACCGCCTAATATCAACAACAGCTTACCATCTTTTGGTGTATAGACGGCTCCTAGGCCTTCAACCGCCGCCATAGTCGAGCCGATATTAGTGCCCTTTGAGTCGTTAAAAAAGTCGATATCAGCCACTGAAGCTACAAACTGGCAACGATGATCGAGCCCCGTAAACTGCTGTAACGTGGCGATCATACTCTCTAGAGGCAACCCTGCCAACTCACCCAAAGCAAGCGCGGCCTGCGCATTAAGCAAGTTGTGACGACCCTTGACCGGTAGCTGATCAGAGGATATGAGGCGCTCGGTACCGCGAGCCAAATATATCTGCCCATCAGGATCGGTAATCAAACCATATTGATCTTTATCAGGAGCATGAATGCCAACACTGATACGAGGCAAATTGTCCGCGACTAAAGGCCGAGTCAAGGCGTCTTCACGGTTGACGACTACCGATTTTGCGCCTTGAAAGATACGGTGTTTGGCCTGATGATAGCCGAGCATATCGCCATGTCGGTCTAGATGATCAGGAGACATATTGAGCACAGTCGCCACTTGCGCGCCTAAGTTGCTGACAGTTTCTAACTGAAAGCTGGATAGCTCAAGGACCACCAGCTCCATGTCTTTATTGGCTAGTAAGCTCAAAGCCGGCACGCCAATATTGCCACCGACGCCTACCTTCACCCCAGCATCACTTGCCATCTGTCCCACTAAAGTGGTGACGGTGCTTTTGGCGTTGGAGCCGGTGATAGCGACTATTGGTATGCTACAAGCTTCACAAAACAGCTGAATATCACTGACGACTGGTATATTAGCTTGCCGCGCTTGCGCCACTGCTGGGGTTGTTAATGAGATGCCAGGGCTGATGATAATACGCGCTGCTTGTAATAATAACTCGCTGTCAAGGCCGCCAAATTGACGAATCTCGACTGCAGCTGGTAGCTGGTCAGCCAATACTGGCGTAGGGTGATTGTCAGTGACTGCAACACGATATCCTTGCTCGGTGAGATAATGTGCTACTGATAATCCGGACTGTCCTAAGCCAACGACCACTTGTAGGCCACTGCCTTTATGAATCAATGTCGCTGGTGCCTCAGAGGTCGACATATGCTTTCCTTATCTTAAACTATGGAAGCGCTCTGAAATGCGAATCACGGATGAGAGCAATCACGTCATTCTGAGCGATTAATATAAGCATCATAACGGTATCGTTGATATTTCGGTACTGCTTTTTTGCCACTTTGTGCTATTATGCCCATGTTTTTATAGCTAATAACGAATGGCTAATATCTTAGCTGTTATTAGTTTATCATGTTGTCACTAGCAGCATGCCTCTGCAACTAGTATCAAGCCCTATTATCTCACTATTCGTTATTGGCTTTTGCTTATATGCAAGTGTCATATCTTTTGACAGGCTCAGTCTGTTGAGCCACGTCTTAGCTCTCTTGTCAGTGACTATTATCAGTAGATAATAGGCTCATGATCAGCGACTACCTTTTTGCCTCTTACTCTATGCAGCTTTCTTATGATATCTTTTGTTGATAACTTACGTGATGAGTGGTTCTCTAATGTTCGCGGCGATATTTTGTCAGGACTCGTCGTCGCCCTCGCCTTGATTCCAGAAGCCATCGCCTTCTCTATTATCGCCGGCGTTGATCCGAAGGTAGGTTTGTACGCCTCCTTTTGTATCGCTGTCGTCATAAGCTTCGTTGGCGGACGCCCAGGGATGATCTCGGCGGCCACCGGTGCGATGGCATTAGTCATGGTCGATCTCGTTGCTGATCACGGGCTCCAATATCTGCTAGCGGCAACCTTGCTATGCGGCGCTATTCAGGTGGTGATGGGTATCTTAAAGCTTGGCAATCTCATGCGTTTTGTCTCGCGCTCAGTGGTGATAGGCTTTGTCAATGCGCTAGCGATTTTGATCTTTGCCGCCCAGCTGCCTGAACTCAATCCGATGACGGAGCGGGTCGGTATGACCGTCTATATCATGACGGCGGTAGGCTTAGCGATCATTTATTTGTTTCCACTTATTCCAAAGATTGGCCGCATTATCCCTTCACCGCTGATTTGTATCGTCGGTTTGACAGCGGTGGCGATGTACATGAATCTAGACATTCGTAATGTCGGCAGTATGGGCGATCTGCCCGATTCGCTGCCGGTATTCTTATTGCCAGATATTCCGCTCAACCTTGAGACGTTACTTATCATCGCCCCCTACTCTATCGCTTTGGCTATCGTCGGCTTGCTTGAGTCGATGATGACCGCGACCATCGTCGATGAGCTCACGGATACGCCGAGTGATAAAAATAAAGAGTGCCGCGGTCAAGGTATCGCTAACGTCGTCTCTGGGTTTTTTGGCGGTATGGCTGGCTGTGCAATGATCGGTCAATCGATGATCAACGTAAAGTCTGGCGGCCGTACTCGTTTATCGACTTTAATAGCGGGCATTGTGCTACTGATTATGGTGGTGTTCTTGAGCGAATGGGTCAGCCAGATTCCGATGGCAGCGCTAGTAGCGGTGATGATTATGGTCTCTATCGGTACCTTCAACTGGCAATCCATTCGCGAGTTTAAAACCCACCCTATGTCATTTAATATTGTGATGCTAGCGACAGTGTTGACAACCGTCATCACCCATAACCTTGCGTATGGTGTCGGTGTCGGCGTACTATTATCCGCCTTAGCCTTCGCCAATAAGATCGGGCAATTCTTGACTATATATAGCGATTATGACGATAGCACCAATACGCGCTATTATTATGTGCAAGGGCAAGTATTCTTTGCCTCGACCACGCAATTTCTAAACAGCTTCGATACCAAAGAAGCGTTAGATATCATTCATATCGATGTCAGCCAAGCGCATTTTTGGGATGTCAGCGCCGTCGATACGCTTGATAAGCTCGTCATGCGCTTGCAACGCGAGGGTATTGATGTCAAAGTAGTTGGACTAAACAATGCCAGTCGTACTTTGATCGATCGCTTCTCTATCCATGATCGCCGCGATATTGGATTGCTTGATTAGATAGCTCATGTCATTTAGCTAATACGGTTGCCTTATGAGTAATTTAAAGCCAGATAGTGTCATTGCTTGTCTAGACTGTCCTGATCACGTGCAAGCGGTATTGGACGCAAGCATGTGGGCCTCCAATCGCCTGCAAGCGCCGATTGGTTTGTTGCATTCTGTACCAAGCATGCAGCAAAAAGCAGCGGTGAACTATTCTGGCTGCTTAAATATCGATGATGAAAGTCACTTGTTAGATCAATTTACTAGTCATGAGCACTTAAGTAATTTTGAGCTTAAAGCTCAAGGTAGGCTACTATTGCATCAAGCTAAAGCATACTGCGAAGAGCATCAGCACAAACGCTCCGTCTATACCTTACATCGCCATGAAAACCTCAGCGAGAGTATCGACTATGTGGATGAAAAATCGCAATTGATCGTTATCGGTCATCACGTCACTTGCAAAACCACCTTAAGCCAGCTAGTCAGATTGAGTCATTGCCCCATTTTGGTGACTCATGCACCATTTTTACTCCCTACTACGGCACTATTCGCTTTTGATAACCGCATTACCACCCACCGGATGCTCGATTGGCTGTGCAAAACGCCTTTAGTGCGCGCTTTAACCATTCATATCGTAATGGTCGGCAAAGATAGTAATGATAACTGCGACGCACTGCGTGAAGCTTATGCGCGTCTCAAGCAAGCAGGTATCAACGCCAAAAAAGCCCTGTTAGACTGCCGTGATGTCAGTGCTGCTCTCACCTACTATCAAAACGAGCATGAGATTGGGATGCTGATGAGCGGTGCTTTTGGGCAATCGCGTCTGCGGGAGATCTTACGAGGTAGCGATACTAAAAAACTGCTCGTCAGTACCAAAACGCCGTATCTACTTTTTCCAAAGCTCTAGTCTGTTAGAGCTAATTCTCACATTCAACCCGACTGACTGTGAATCAGCGAATATCCATCAATACCCTATCATTAATCTTCTACGCTCAATCCACTGTTGCACAGCGCTTACCGCTCTTAGGCGATAAGCGCTGTTTTATCTTGCGATCACTTTGCTTTTATCTCGCCTCACTGTATTCATTTTTGCTGACACTAGACGGCTGTTTTTGCACTTGCCTTTGCTCCTGTCTATGCTACAGCCTTCTGATAATCGCTATTCCCTGCTCTATATGATGTTTTAGTAACTCAGTAGGGTATAGCCTCCCCGAAGGCTTATAAGTTCGTTATAATAAAGCTCTTTTTAAGCCAGTGCTACATCGATAAATCGTCTGGTCGTATTGTTTACCCCTTTGTTTATGACGCGCTAAAGTCGTTTAAGGCACCAAGCTTACCTCCCCCTTGAGTAGGCTTGGCACAGTTCTTGAATGACTACTAGTAAGCATAAAAGAGGAGTAATACAGCGAATACTTCCTGATAGTGTCCTCTTTGTAGCCTCACTCATGTAAGGATAACACTTATGAAGTTAATCACTGCGGTTCTAAAACCTTTCAAGCTTGATGATGTACGTGAAGCGCTCTCTGACATCGGTGTCAAAGGCGTTACTGTCACTGAAGTAAAAGGTTTTGGACGTCAAAAAGGACACACTGAGCTGTATCGCGGTGCAGAATATGTGGTGGATTTTTTGCCAAAAGTAAAAGTAGAAGTCGCTGTCATTGATGAGATGGTCGAACCAGCTATCGAAGCTATCACTCGTATCGCTAGCACTGGCAAGATTGGCGACGGTAAAATCTTTGTCACTAGCTTAGAACAAGTTATTCGTATTCGTACCGGCGAGACAGGTCCTGATGCTATATAAAGTATAAAGCTGTAGAAGTATAAAACCGTACTTGCCCACTACTGGTGCAAGAAACGGTAAAAGCCTTAATTATCGGCAAGCCCGATAGCTGCATTGTCAATTCAAGGGGGAATTAAGATGCAAAGTCAGATTTTTGAGTTACAGTACGCGATTGATACGTTTTATTTTTTGGTCTGCGGCGCGCTAGTGATGTGGATGGCCGCTGGTTTTACGATGTTAGAGGCAGGAATGGTGCGTTCAAAAAACACCGTTGAGATCTTGACCAAAAACATCGCGCTGTTTGCGACCGCCTGTACTATGTATATGATCTGTGGCTACGCTATTATGTATGGCGGCGAGCTATTCTTAAGCGGCATCGTAGGCGACGCCGCGCTAGCAGCAGACGCGCTAGCCACTTCCGCGGAGAATGGCTTCGGCGGTGACTCAGTCTACTCAGCAGCCGCTGACTTTTTCTTTCAGGTAGTGTTTGTCGCGACCTGTATGTCTATCGTCTCAGGCGCAGTCGCTGAGCGCATGAAACTGTGGTCGTTTTTATTGTTTGCCGTAATCATGACTGGCTTTATTTATCCTATGGAAGGCCGCTGGACTTGGGGCGGTCAGGATGTCTTTGGTTTGTATAATTTGGGCGCCATAGGTTTTGTGGACTTTGCCGGCTCAGGCATTGTACATATGGCAGGAGCGGCAGCAGCATTGTCGGGTGTGTTGTTATTAGGAGCGCGCCACGGAAAATATGGCTCTAAAGGTGAGATACGAGCCATTCCTGGTGCCAACTTACCACTAGCGGCGCTTGGCACTTTGATCCTATGGATGGGCTGGTTTGGTTTCAATGGTGGTTCAGTACTAAAACTAGGAGATATCGCTAGCGCTAACACTGTGGCTATGGTGTTTTTAAATACCAATGCCGCGGCAGCAGGCGGCGCTATCGGAGCGCTGTTATTAGCAAGGCTTATCTTTGGTAAAGCCGATTTGACTATGCTCTTAAATGGTGCACTAGCGGGGCTAGTCGCTATTACCGCCGAGCCTTCTACGCCTTCTGCCCTACAAGCTACCCTGTTTGGAGTGGCTGCGGGTATCATTGTCGTGTTATCTATCCTCGCTTTAGATAAAATAAAAATTGACGACCCTGTTGGCGCTCTTTCGGTGCATGGCGTGGTCGGTCTATTTGGGCTATTAATTGTACCTATTACGAACCCAGCAGCTACCTTCATAGGTCAGCTCGTTGGCGCGGTTACCATCTTTGCTTGGGTATATGTGGCAAGCTTAGTAGTTTGGCTAGTAATCAAAGCCGTTTTCGGTCTGCGTCTCTCTGAAGAAGAGGAATATGAGGGTGCGGATATCGCTGAGTGCGGGATGGAAGCTTATCCTGAATTTGTCCGATAGATGCAGCGAGTAGTGATTTGAAAATATCAGTGTTCTAAAGTCATCAAAATAAAAATCCCGCATAACCTACTGGCTACGCGGGATTTCTTTTACTGGTTTGTTTTATAGACTGATTAATAAGTCTTAACTATTACTAATAGTCCTAAAATTTACCTTATTTCTTTTTCCACTGCTGGCTGCGTGAAAACGGACCAATATAACCTTTTAGGTTTAAAGTGTCGCCGCTCAAGCTAGCTGTCATGCGATAGTCTTTACCTTTTTCTGGATCAGTAATCGTACCACCGCTATATTTACCACCGCCGTCAGCTTTTAGACCAGAGATAATGGTCATGCCAACGTGCTTTTTGCCTTTGGCTGAGTTGGTACCAATAAGCTTACCAGTCAATACGCCGTTAGACTCAGTGATTTTGACCGTGCCTTTAGGCTTGCCATCATCATAAGTTTGCCAAGTAGTATTATGCAATGGGTCAGCGGCAAATGCCATAGTTGCCATGCTAATACCAGCGGCTGCTAAAGCGGTTTTTGTAAATAATTTCATATATCGACTCCCTTCAATGATTGTGCAATAAACTGCGTGTATTGCGCTTGTCCTTAAAAAATCTCTACGACTAGAACTGTTTGTATCCAACATAAATAAAAAAGAAGTTATTTCTGTGAGTTATCTTTTCCACTTATTATTCAGATTAATAACGACTAAAATAGTCTTTATCAAAACAGTACAAGCGCTGTCTGATTACATTATAGGCAAAAAAAACATTTTGCCTAGTAATTTTTTATAAAGATTTCTTTCTCTAATTCATAACTATATCAAATAGTTACAAAAACGGATTATCAATATTGTCATCTGACCAGTCATCATTTGATTTTGACACTTCATCTATATATGTGTACTGACCAGTTCTTTCAAATTGCTTTAATATCTTATTGGTAAGCTCGTGTAGCTGCTTTGCCTGCTCAAATCCAGCTTCAGTCAAGTATAAATCCAAATCACCGTAGATAATAATCTTGTCTTGTTGATTTTCGATAACCAATTCACCAATTTGCATACTTTGATGATTATTTGCAAAAGGATCGATCATAAGTTACTCCAATTATCAAAAATAGTGATCAGCAACGATCATTTATATTCATTAAGCAATCTATACCACCAGTATATTCTTATAGTGCCTGTTAATGCCTATGATTTAGATCGTACGACTTATCGTAATTACGCTTGCAGCTGTGTCAACAGCCAATCCACTAAAGCTAAAACGAATATTAGCCATAATGGCTCTTCGCTAGGCTCAGTAGGGGCATCTATCTTTTCTCCCGCTTTTAATGGCAATGCCAAAACTTGCTGCTTTACCGCGCTATCTAACACAGGGAGCACTTCCACCCCTACCTGTTCGCTAAGCTCATCAAGGCTAATCACCTCAACGCGTTCGGACTCATCATTAGGCGCGTAGTAGACGCCGGCTTGATTGAGAGCTGGAATATAAACCGCTTTAAAAAAATGACTAGGTACGAGCACTTGCCTATTTAAGCGCTTCGTTTTTTTATCCGTAAAGGCCACTCCTGTCACGGTATAAACTTCGCCATATTGCTGCGTGAGATAGCGCGTAGCGGATTCGATATTGCGCCAAATGTAGCGGTTATTGCGCGGCGACTGCGGCGCGATATTAGCGAGACTAAAGCTATCGTACTGCTGCGAGCGCGTGGCCATGTCGGCATTGGGCGCAAGATGTCCTCTATCATAGCCTGAGCCTGAATAATCGTCTAATGACGCTCTAGCAGATTCTGGCAGACGGCTCTCTTCATGAAAGCTGTCTTCACGATCAATCGTTTTGGCCTGATTGAGACGGGTTCGAGTCAGATGTTCTGCGGACCATAAAGGTGTGCGCGTCACCCCTGAGTACATGACCGCAAAGCCATCCATACATAGCGCTTGGGTGTTAGCTCTGAGCTTATCATTGATAAATTCAGGATAAACCCCGCCATAAAATGACTCATTACACTGGCTTAAGTCATCGGCATAAGCAGGCGCTATCGCGAGTAGCCATACCGTTATCATCGCTCCTGCACTGGCTGTTATGCTATGTTTGACACGACTCATCGCCCTACTATTTATTATTGCAAAACTCATCACGTTATTTTGTACCCTTCGTCGATATAATCGATGCTGCTGTCCTCACTAATGCGCTATCCTAGCAGGCACTTATTAATAAAGAAAGATAAAGCGCAAACCGTGACAATTCAAATCGTATCCGTTATACTAAGCCGTCTAAAAAAGGTGACGTGGGTGAGTGGCTGAAACCGCACGCCTGGAAAGTGTGTATACGTTCATAGCGTATCGAGGGTTCGAATCCCTCCGTCACCGCCATTTCTCTTCTGTTAAATCAAGCTTCCTTGATTGGCACTTTTTCTAGCCTTTTTAAACATTCCTGCACTACTCTTCAAGCAAAGCCTTTTTCATTTTAGCTCGTCACGCTTAGGCGGCACCGAATAAGTCCCAACCACATGGGCCACCATATCCTCAGAGCCTTTGGAATAGAGAGATACTTCGCCTACGATTAATGCGCGTCCTACTTTTATTAAGCTGCACTCAGCAATGATGCTCGCCTCTGCTACTGGTCTGCGCAAAAAGTTAATGGTTAGGCTAGTGGTTACCGCTAAGGGTACGATACCGATTTCACCCAGTATCGCTATATAAATCGCGACATCTGCAATACTCATCAATACCGGGCCGGAAACGGTGCCGCCAGGTCGCAGCTCGTCGCTACCAACAGCGAGTGACAAAGTGGCTTTGCTATCCCCTACTGACTCAATCTTATATCTAGATTTCGGAAACTCTGAGTGTATAAAGGCAACGATTTCTTCTTTAGTGGCTGACATAATTCTCTCCATGTTTTCATTATTATCGTTGTAAGCTTCCTGCTTTTTTATTGAAAATGTATTAGGGTCTGTTGAAATTTAGCTTATGCTTATATAGTCGATTCACTTTAAAAATGACATAGCGCTGTTGGGATGAATTTTACGCAGCATCGAAGGAACGCAGCACGCAAGTAAAACTTATACCAGTAGCGCACTTAGTCTCATAACAATTTTACTTTAAACTGACTATAGCAGCTAACCCCGCGCCTGCCGTTTAAGCGCCTGAGCCTGTCGTTTTGCCAGCTTCGTACTCTCCTCAATCTCAACGGGTGTCAGACCTTTCTTCTTTTCTTTTAGATAATTCAAATAGGCCGGAATATGAGTCTTGCCTAAATATTTATCCAAATACGGCAAAAATCCCGCGTAGTTGCCTTTGAATTTGGCATGATGAAAATCGTGATACACCGGCCCTTCGTAAACTGGCAGTAGATGGGCAGGATTCCACGGGATATCATAGCCGATATGACCATCCGCGCCTTCAATTTGCCGTAGTATCACCCATAGATAGACCACGTAAATGTGCGCGCCAAGCACGATAGGCCCGACCAAGGTGAGCGTCGCGGTGAGCGAGTACTCGACCCAATGCATGTAGTTACCGTTGATGCCGCAAGTATTATGAATCCGGTGATGGACGCTATGGATGTGCTTGAGTAGCCACTTATTCTCATGCATATAGCGGTGCATCCAGTAGTACAAAAAGTCATCGAGCAGCACAAAGAACACCAGCTGCGCGATAATAATGTACCACGCAGGTAGCGCGCCATTATGTACGCCGGTGAGCTTAAGGAGTGGCCAAACCAGCACTAATAAGGCCGCTAAGATAATATTATTGATGATGATACGGCCAATGGACGGCAGTAAGAACTTCTGCATCTCAAAGGGCTTGGATTGTATTTTATATTTACGCAGCGCAATAGGATCACGCCAAGCGATAATCGTCCACGGAATCGCCACCACCAAAAACGCTGTCATGCTGATGGCTAGCGTCGCCATCGGAAACTGCCAAAACCAAGGATCGTTGTAGAAGCCTTGCCAGTAAGAGAACACATCCATATGTCACCTATTGCACTTACCATGAAATTTATGAAACTTAGTCTAGTAGAGTAATAAAACTTGTACAGATTAGCCAGACATTAACTATTCAGTCATCACTATAGCGCTGATGATGCTAGTCTTATAGCTGTAGCGCTATAAATAACGAATGTCAGACGCGAGCGCTACAAAATTCGATTATAGTAGATAGCAGCGGTCGATATCGGCTGAACGTCAACGCAAAATAATAGCAAGGATGAACGATGAAAAACTTAGCCTTAGCAGGACTAGTAGGACTGAGCTTAAGCGCTTGTGTAACCATCAACGCGCCGATGGATGGCATGGATAACGCTAATGATAGCGTCGTCACTCAATATCCGATTGAGACCGCATTGCTCAATATCTATACTCGCGAGCGTACTGAGACTCTATATGCCGTCGATGAGACAAAACCTTTAGTGTCACAGATCAAGGTTGTGCCTAAGGGCTTTATGAGCTTTGAGGGTAGACAATTGCAGACGGCGCAGATGACGACTCTGACCACGACAGAGGGAAAAGTGGTAGGCAATGCGATAAATCTAAATTATTATAGCTTGAACCCTTTGAAGTTCTACGGATTTACCAATAATTTAGGCCAGTATTCAGTAGCGACGCAAACGGCTACCTTGCCTAAACGAGCGCAAACGGGCGCTGCTAGCGAGCTACTCACTGAGACGGTCTACACCGATAGCAGTAAGCGTCAGCAAGTGAGCCAATTCACTCAAGCATGGACACTATCGCAAGCTAGTAACCATACCGCTTGGTTCTGTCTAAATACCTCTGAAAACCAGCTGACCAATGGTAAGCATAAAGGTAGCTCGTCACACTGTTATAACATCGATGCCAAAGGTGACATACTAGATAGCAAACTGACCGTCAACCAGCCAACTATCGACGGAACTAAGACCATTCATTATCTTAGTAAATAACTATTATCACCAGTGCCTTGTCCCTACTACTTCAGCACAAAACAGGCTCTTTTACTCCAAAATAAAAGAGGTCGTCAACAGCACTCTATTTATTGACAGAGCTAATTATTGATCTTGTTAATTATTAGCAAAGTTAAGTTTGACGCTGAGGCTACTGTTGTGAATAATGACGCAGACGAGCCTTTTGACGCTCAGTATAAATAGGATAAAAAAGATGGATACTTTAAACGTCCTATATTTAGTAGGGGCATTATTGATCTTTGCTAGCATTATGGCTAGCACCTTATCGGCACGTTTAGGCGTGCCTTTGCTGCTGCTGTTCTTAATAGTAGGAATGCTCGCGGGTGAAGAAGGTGTGCTGGGTATTGAATTTTCACAGTACAATATTGCCAACTTCATCGGTCAAGCTGCCTTAGCTTGTATTTTGCTCGATGGCGGCCTGCGTACCTCCTTTCAGTCGTTTCGAGTCGGACTAAAGCCGGCAGTCACCCTAGCCACTTGGGGCGTTTTTGCGACGGTAGTAGTTTTAGGACTCTTCGTTACTTGGCTCCTCGATGTCGACTGGCGCGTGGGTATGTTGATGGCGGCTATCGTAGGCTCGACCGATGCGGCGGCGGTGTTTTCGCTACTTCGTAATGGCGGCGTCAAGCTCAACGATCGGGTGCAAGCGACACTGGAGCTTGAGTCTGGCGCGAACGATCCTTTTGCTATTTTGTTAGTCACCGGCCTGATCGCGCTAAACGTCGATCCCAAAGGTCAGACGGTGCTTGGCTTTTTGGGTTTACTCGTTCAGCAGTTGGGTTTTGGCTTACTATTAGGCCTGCTTGCCGGCTATCTATTATCCAAGCTACTGCCCAAGATCAATCTAGCGGCAGGGATGTACGCTATTTTGATCCTCTCTGCGGGGCTGGCGGTATTTGCCGCTACTAACCTTATTGGTGGTAGCGGGTTTTTGGCAGTCTATCTGGCAGGGGTCATCATTGGTAATAATAAAGTGCGCTCCACCGAGCATGTGCTGCGGGTGATGGATAGCTTTGCTTGGTTATCGCAAGCGGTGCTGTTTGTGGTTTTAGGGCTATTAGTCACGCCCTCCAACGTGCTCAATGTTTGGTACTATTCGGTCGCGATTACCGCCTTTATGATCTTGGTTGCGCGCCCTATCGCCGTCTATTCTAGTGTCAAACCCTTCAAATTTAAAGATAAGGAGATTGGTTTTATCTCTTGGGTTGGCCTGCGCGGCGCGGTGCCGATTACCTTAGCTATTTTACCGGTCATAGCCTTGGTCGAGGATGCGTTCTTATTGTTCGATATCGCCTTTGGCGTGGTGGTGTTATCGCTGATTTTGCAAGGCAGCACTATTCCTATTATGGCTAATCTATTTAGGGTGCGTATTCCCAATAACAAAGAGCCCAAAGAGCAGCACGAGGTTTGGGTCTCTGATAGGGCCAAAATCACGCTCTATGAGTTTGAGGTCAATGACGGCGCCTTCGCGATAGGTCGCCATCCGCAAACCATCTCTACTAATATTAATGCTAACGAGATAAAAATTTTTGCGCTTGTGCGGCGCCAGTATTTGGTCGTGGTCGATGACAATACTGAGCTCAAACGAGGCGATCATGTCTGGTATGCGCTTAGAGGCAAACATGCCAGCAAAATTGCGCAAATATTCAATGATACTAGCCTCAATAATAAAGAGATGGATGACTTTTATGGCGACTGGCTATTATCGCCTAGCGCTAAACTTGGCAGCCTGCCTTTTTTCGATGAACTGATGCAAACAGAGACCGTCAACACTAAACCTAAAACGAAAAGAGAGACGCCTGCTGTAGATATGTGGCAGCAAACCGTGGCCGAGTATATCATCGAGAATTTAGAAACGGCTCCGGTCTCAGGCGATACCGTGGCGATCAATAATGACTGGTCTTTGGTGGTGAAAGAGATAGATGAAAAAGGCGCTTTTAGAACGATTGGCCTAAAATACAAATAGTAAAAGTTAAGGTTATAAAATGGATTGGGCGAGCATTTTTATTCACGATACCACTTGGAGTTTTGCGCTTGAGGTCGCCCTGCGCGCGGCGATCATGTTTATCATGATTATTGTGTTTTTGCGCTTCACCGGTAAGCGTGGCGTGCGTCAGCTGTCTATCTTTGAGCTGACTATTATCCTATCGCTTGGCTCTATCGCAGGCGATCCGATGTTCACTGAGGATTTACCCATTATCCAAGCGGTGATCATTATGAGCGTGGTCATCGGCCTGTACCGCTTATGCACTTGGTTTATGATGAAGTATCAGCCTTTTGAATATCTGTTAGAGGGCAAGCCGGTTTATATCGTCGAAAATGGGCGCTTGGTACTAGAGAAAATCAAAGAAGGCAAGATGTCGCACGATGAGTTTTTCTCTGAGATGCGCCGGCAAGGCGTTGAGCACTTAGGGCAAGTGCGTATTGGTCTGTTAGAGGTCGATGGCAATTTCAGTCTCGTGCTCTATCCACTCGATGATACCCGTTATGGTTTGCCGCTATTTCCTAAGCCTTATCAAGCGGTGCAGCAAGTCGAGCCCAATTATCACTACGCCTGCATGTACTGCGGTAATGTCGCTTATCTGACGCAGGCGCATGAGCTCTGCAATCGCTGCCATAATAAAAGTCGGCGTTGGGCGAAAGCCATCAATAATGAGATTGTGACTTAAGCTATCGATAGAATATAAAACACCTAGTTATAAGCAATTCATAATACCCTTATTCTAACAAGGATTTACTAAAAGGCTCATTAGTATACAATTCATGGATATTGATTACCTTTATTAAAGTCTTCTAAACATTAGTGACGGCAATATCCTTTACACTGTAGATAATTTCAATATTTATAGAGTATTTAAGAATATAATATAAATTTTTACTAAAACTAATTTATTACTAAAAATAGGAAGCTTTTATGAAAAAGCTATTGATAAGCGCCACGCTAGCACTATCAAGCCTAACAGCGATTAGCGCTTGTGCCAATACGAACGCTCGTAACACTATGCCTCATAACAATATGCAGCAAATACATCATAATAACAGCGGTCAACATATGCGTAACAGCATGAACACTATGATGGCTGAGCTGGACTTGACAGCCCAACAAAAAGCGCAAATTCAAGCGTTTAAACAGAACAAGCGTGGTGATCACATGCAAACCCGTGAAGCCATGATGAATATATTAACCCCAGAGCAACGCCAGAAGCTTGCGACAATGCGCGCGCAGCACATGAAACAAGGCGGTCATATGATGAAACGAGGTCATATGAATCAAGAGGGCCACATGATGAACAAAGGCCACATGAATCAAAACAGTCATATGAACCAATGAGGCTCACTTTAGCTTTAACCATAGAAGCGCAGCCGATATAGCTCGGCTGCGCTTCTTTTAGTTCAGTGTCTTTTAAGCTCAGTGATAAAAACAAGCAAATGCTAATGAGTCACGGGCGTGCCTTGAGTACTAAAAGCAAAGCCTTTATTACTAAAATTACCCACCATCACCGCTTCAATAACTGGCGTGAGCGTATCATTAATGCCTTCAACCTCAATGATAAAATTCGCTCCAGAGCCCCCTTTATCTTCTTCTTTTTCGACGATATAGTTCAGCGTGCCCATCGCTGGCAGCTCGATAGGACTATTAACGTATGATTTTACAAAGGTGCCATCCGTACTATAATAATCAATTTTATTGATATAAAGAGAGTTTTTTAGCGCGGTATTACGGACGCTCAAAGTCGCTGAGAGCAACACTTTACGGTTGTCTTTATCAGTATAGATATCCGAATAGATGGGCACATAGAAGGTTTGTTTATAAGTGAATTGACTGCGATCCACCTCTGAGCTCATCTCCAAGTTTTCGATTGGATCTAGATGCTCTTCTGAATAGACGATGTTCGGATCTTGGGCCTCATTATTACAGCCGGACAATGACATTGATAAGGCCACACTAGTAAGCAACAGCATAGATAAATGACAATTATTCATAACCTTCTCCTATGTTAGACGCCGTGGTAGGTCTATCTAGGCGCTGCGTACGACCAAAGTTATCTTTATCATACTCATAGTGCAGGGTATTAAGCAATCAAATCGCTCGCAATAAAGCCTTAGCAAGCAGCAGCAAACTCTGACTTACGTTTTGATATATCTAACGCTATAAAATACGGTATAGTCAACGGATATCTACAAACGAAACGAGCTTTTATTTGCTCGGAGGCTATACAGATTCTATGTAAAAGTTAATTAGACACTAAGTAGAACCTGTGTAGATACTTATGTAGAAATAGAGTAAAAGACTCGCTACCAACGATAAAAATAACAACGGACCGCTTTATGTTTCTAGACATTCTCCTGACTATTCACTTTTTACTGCTGCTGCTGATCTCGGTTCGAGTGCTCGCCCGCCATGACTTGACCGCTCCAGCTCGATTGGCGTGGATAGTTATCCTCTTCGTCTTGCCTTATATTGGCGTTGTGGTTTACTGGTTATTTGGCGAGATTCACTTGGGGCGCAAATTTACACAGAACTATGAGCGCATCAAACATGAGCTGTATCATAATCATCCTGAAGTTCTTGGTCATGACGTCGACTTAGTAAAAGCGGTCAAACCTGAATACCAAGCGGCTTTTGCTTACTCTGCTGAGGTTACCGGCTTCCATACTACTGTCGGTAATAGCGCTGAGCTGATGGCGGATGCTGCTGAAACCGAAGCGCGAATGATTGCTGATTTCGATGCGGCGACCGATCATATCCATGTGCTTTACTATATTTGGTTGATCGATGGTATGGGGATAGATACCGCGCAAGCACTCATGCGTGCAGCCAAGCGCGGGGTGAGATGCCGGGCGATGGTCGATGGCATGGGCTCGCGTAAGATGGTACGCTCCAAAATATGGCGCGAGATGAGAGAGGCTGGCGTGGAAGTCAGTGTGGCGCTGCCCATTCGCAATATCATTAAGGTGCTGCTCTTTAGCCGTATCGACTTACGTAATCACCGAAAAATCACTGTCATCGATGGTAAGATTAGCTACAACGGTAGTCGCAACTGCGCTGATCCTGAGTTTCGAGTCAAGCCTCGATTTGCGCCTTGGGTTGATATTATGCTGCGCTTTGAGGGGCCTATCGTCGCGCAAAACCAGATGTTATTCGCTAGCGACTGGCTAATGAAAAACCCAGAGACCCCGTTAGACAGCTTTCCTTATTTTGTTGAACCAAAGAATCAGGCTCAAAGCAATTCTCAAAATCAGCAGCAGCACCAGCCTAAAAATATTGCTGCAGCATACGGCATAGCGGCGCAAGTTTTCGCTGACGGGCCGACTCAGCGCCGCGGCACGACGCCACAGTTTTTAAACACTTTGATTGGCCAGACCAAGCGCACTCTAACGATCTCTACTCCCTACTTCGTCCCTGACTACTCTTTAGTTAGCGCCTTATGCGCGGCTTCCTATCGAGGTGTCGAGGTGACGATGATATTCCCTAGACATAACGATTCTTTGATCGTGGCGGCCACTTCTCGCAGCTACTATTGGGAGCTATTACAGGCAGGAGTGAATATTTATGAGTATAAGCCGGGCTTGCTACATGCTAAGACTTTGACCGTCGATGGTGAAATCAGCTTGATCGGCTCAACTAACTTAGATCTGCGTAGCTTTGATTTAAACTATGAAAATAACGTAGTGTTCAGCGATAGAGAATTGACTGAGCAAATTATCGAGCGTCAACAGCAGTATATTACTGATTCTGATCATGTCAGTCTTGAACAGGTAGAAAATTGGCCGTTATATTATCGAATTTGGCATAATATTGTCGCGACAATGGGGCCCGTACTATAATAGGCTATAACGGGCGTTTTTTTAAGACATAAACCACAAATTTTGCCTCCGTATTAAAGCTCGCCGCTGCCGCTTTTGCCAATAGCGCTTGCCGCTTTTCTGGCTGAGCTCGATAAGCATAAGGGGTCATGGTTAATAAATCCGCTAAGTCTGCTGCTGGTAAAGTCAACTCAGTACTTATTCGCTGAGTATCTAATACTTCAAAAAGGGGCGCAAGCTCGGTCAAAAACTTATCCGAATTATGCTCACGTACTTCATCAAATAAGGCCTCGCGCACGCTAGTCAAATGTCCTATATCGGGTTTAGCTATCACTAAATAGCCACCCTCTTGCAAGACATCTGCAAACGCTGTCGGCAATATCGGGCTAAAAATACTAGTAATGCCAGTCAAACTATTGGCGCTCAGTGGTAGATGAGCGGCGCTAGTGACGATAGGATAAATAGCTTCCTTGTTGTCATCTTGCTTATCAATATCTAACCATAAGCGCTTAGCCGCTTTGCTAGCCTTAGCGACTTCTATAACCGCAGGCTTGCTAATATCCGCGGCGATTAAGCTATTAATGCCCTTAGTTTGCGCAATTGCCCCAGTATAATACCCCTCGCCGCAGCCGATATCTAACCAATCGACGGATGATTTGTCTGTTTGTCCAGTACTGTGCTTTGCTGATAGTAAAGCGTTGATTTGCGCACAAACTAGATCACGCAGCGGCTGGTAGTGAGCGTTTGCTAAAAACCGTTGCCGGGCAAGGATAGAGTTGCTACTGTCGCCGGGGGATTTGGATTTTTTTTGATTGACCGGTAATAGGTTGACATAGCCTTGACGCGCCACATCAAAAGGATGAGAAACATTTTTAGGGTTTAAGCTACCATCACAGCGCCAAGTGTCTGCTGCTGGAAATAGTGGTGATTGGCAAATAGGACATATAAATAGTGACACAAGTATCTTAACCTCTTCTAAATTTGCTCATTATTTTGACATTAGCATCTTAACAAAAGTTACTACGGATAAGCGATAAAAAAGCCACTCTAAAATTATCTAGAGTGGCTTTTTGGCTTTGTTATTAAGGGGTGTTGAACCTTGTAAAGCTAGCATTTAACGCAGTTTTAAAGTCATCAAGCCAAGCACTACTAGCACAATAGCAATAATCCAAAATCTTGCCACCACTTTTGTCTCTTTCCAGCCGATCTCTTCAAAATGATGATGCAAGGGTGCCATGCGAAAGATACGTTTTTTGCGTAGTTTATAAGAGCCCACCTGCAATATCACTGATACCGCTTCAGCGACAAATAAGCCGCCCATAATCGCAAAGGCAATCTCTTGCCGCGTCATCACCGCGATCGTACCAAGCATCGCGCCTAGTGCTAACGCGCCAACATCGCCCATAAACACTTGCGCGGGATGAGCGTTAAACCACAAAAATCCAAGTCCTGCACCCACCATCGCCCCGCAGACGATAATGACTTCAGAGTTATAGGGAATATAAGGTACATGCAAGTATTCTGAGAAGCGCACGTCACCTGAGACATAAGCCATAGCGCCAAGGCCTGCGGCGACTAATACTACCGGTAATATCGCTAAGCCATCTAAGCCGTCGGTCAAGTTGACCGCGTTAGAAGCGCCATTAATCACAAAATACGTAAAGACAATAAAGGCAATGCCAAAAGGCACCGCAGAAAAAGGAATGTACCAATCTTTAAATATAGGCAGCAGTAGATCCTGCATCATACGAGTGGTTGCGATATCAGACTGTAAAGTGGCAATATAGTATAAAGAGACCCCGACGAAGATAGCACCGACCGATAGCCAAAAATACTTCTTACGCGCAATCAGCCCTTTGGGATCTTTGTATTTAATCTTCAACCAGTCATCTGCCCAACCGACCGCGCCAAAAATAACCATGACAATAAGTAAAATCCAAACATAAGGATTATCTAAGCGCGCCCATAATAAGCTTGCCACACCGATAGAAGTGAGGATAAGCACCCCGCCCATCGTTGGCGTGCCAGTCTTGGCCAAATGCGACTGCGGACCATCATCACGAATAGCCTGTCCATATCGAAGCGTACGCAAATGACGTATCACCCGCCCGCCCAAGAGCAGACTAAACCCTAAGGCAGTAATGACGGCTAATAGTGCGCGCAGCGTCAAGGATGAGACCGCGGAAAACGGAGAATAATACTGGCTAAGCCATTCAAATAACCAAACTAACACCGCTTACTCCTCGATTAGCGCATTGATGAGGGTTTCCATTTCCATAAAACGAGACCCTTTGAATAGCACAGTACAAGGATGTGCTTGCTGCGCTTGTAAATACTGCTGTAAATACTGTAATAAGCTGTCTTTATCTTCAAAATCATGCGCAGTAATACCGCCGATCTCTTCTGCTCCGGCAACAGTGTATTGAGCGTATTCACCAACGCAAAGTAGCACATCGATACCGCTAGCCGCAATGGTACGACCTAAGCTTTGATGCTCGCTAACCGCGGCGTCGCCTAGCTCACCGATGTCCCCGAGTACCATCACTTGCGTACCCGTTTGCGCGGCTAGTACTTTGGCAGCGGCACGTACGGCATGCGGATTGGCATTGTAAGTATCATCGATCAAGCGATGATTGCCTAATAACTGACTATCAAGGCGGCCTTTCGCCGGACGGGCGTTTTCTAGGCCGATGACAATATCTTCAATATCAATAGCTAACGCATAAGCGCAAGCTGCCGCCGCTAAGGCGTTATTGACATTATGCTCACCGGCGAGCGGTAGACAGATATCTTTTACCTGTGTGCCGATATGCAATTTAAACTCGCTGCGCTCAGGCTCGACATCGAGATGGCTGGCGCTGACATCGGTATTACCAAAACCGATTACTTTTGCGGTATTTTTCTCAGCAGTGCGGCGTAGCTGATTGGTAAAGTCGTCTTTGTCCGGCACAATCGCAAACTGGTTATCGCTTAGGGTGTGGTAAATCTCAGATTTGGTCTGGCAAATACCTTCACGGCTACCAAACTCGCCTAAGTGCGCGGTACCGATATTGAGAATACAAGCCACATCAGGACGCACAATTTCAGTGGTATAAGCGATTTCACCGATATGATTGGCCCCAAGCTCCATGATGGCATAGCGATGATGATCGGATAGCTCAAGCAGCATCATCGGCACGCCCAAATCATTATTCAAGTTACCGCGGGTAATCAGCGTCGGCGCTAGGCGACCGAAGATACTGCCGAGCATCTCTTTGCAAGTTGTCTTACCACTTGAGCCTGTAATTGCAATAACGGTTAGATTAGAATGCTGCTGACGGCGATAAGCGCCTAATTGACCCAAAGCCAAACGCGTGTTATCAACCACTAACTGCGGAATGCTCGTTGAAATAGGACGCGAGACGATAGCGGCGATAGCGCCTTTAGAAGCCGCAATGTTGATATAATCATGACCATCGAAATTATCGCCACTAAGCGCTAAAAATATATCACCTGCTTGAATGGTGCGCGTATCAGTGGTGATACGATTGCTCGTCACCTCCAGCTCTTGACTGTCTTGCGCTGCCTGCGCTTGTTGCCAATGTCCACTAAGCGCTGCTGTCGCTGTCAGCAAGTTATCCGCTTGCCAGACATACAGTCCTTGCGACTGAATAGTATTGTGGTGGTCAGCTGTCATAGTGAATACCTTTTATATTAATTATTAACGACTACTTTTTATGAATGGTCTATTGAGGCTTATTAGCTAGACGCCTGATATGCGCTCAAAGAAAGCTTAATGAGCTAGGCACGCCCTACTTGATTAAGGGCCTGTTGCAAGATCACACTGTCATCAAAGTCATAACGCACCCCTTTGATCTCCTGATAAGTCTCATGACCTTTACCAGCGATGACCACGATATCAGCAGCGTTTGCCTGCTCAACTGCATACTCTATCGCCTTTTGCCGGGCAGGCTCGATATGAGTACGCTGATATTGCTCATCCGTCATGCCCGCTTGCATATCTTGCAAAATAACATTAGGGTCTTCACTACGTGGGTTATCCGCGGTTAATATGACTCGATCAGCGCCCGCCAGCCCTGCTTGCGCCATAATAGGACGCTTGCCAGCATCACGATCACCGCCACAGCCAAATACCGCCCACAGCTTACCTTCACAATGCGCTTTGAGGCTTATCAACACTTGACTGAGCGCGTCCGGCGTATGCGCGTAATCAACGATAAAGCAGCCCTCGCTCGATGGCACACGCTGCATACGTCCGACTGCGCCGTGCAATTTAGGAACCAACTCGCCGATGCGCCCAATATCTATCCCGAGCGCCACCGCTGCTGCAATAGCGGCCAATAGATTGGCGACATTGAAGTACCCTAAGAGCGGACTGACCATGTCGATATTGCCAAATTCGCTCTGCATAGTTATCATCACGCCTTGCAAGCTTGGCTGAATACTAGCGGCACTAAAGGTGGCTTTTTTGGCAGTATCTAGGCTATAAGTCCACACGCTCAAACCACTCGCTTGCGCGATATCTAGCATAGTTTGTGCGTACGCATCATCGATATTAATAATGGCATGAGTGAGACTGGGGAAATGCTGCTTATCAAACAGCTTGGCTTTAGCCGCGACATACTCATCCATATCCGCATGATAATCTAAATGATCACGAGACAGGTTGGTATAAATAGCGACTTTAATAGGTACGCCTTGCAAACGCTGCTGATCGAGACCATGCGAGCTAGCCTCTAGCGCTAACAAATCCACTTGCTGCGCACCCATTTGCTGCAAAAACTGCTGCACTGCTAGCGCATCACCAGTAGTGTGGCTGGCTTGCACCAGTGACTCTAATTTACCATTACCTGCCGTGCCCATAACCGCGCTACTCATGCCCGCTAATTGCGCTAACTGGGCTACCAATTGGCTAATCGTGGTTTTGCCATTGGTACCAGTAACCGCGGCTACCGTGGGTAGCGTTGTGGGCTGCTCGTACTGCAGACGCAGCTGCACCAAGTCACCGAGAAAATCACGGATATTAGGCACATAAACGACGGGACAAGGAAAATTCGATAGCTGCTGCTCAGCAGGCAATTTATTATCATTTGGCTGAATATTAGCATTGGCTGGTACGTTAGCTTCGCTAAGCAGGGCTTGCGGGTCTATTTCAGATAAAATAAAAGCAGCGCTGTTTGCCGCTTGTTGTAGGTAGTGACGGCTCTGTTGGCAGTTCGGTGTCTGGCTTTTTAGCAGTATAAAAGCATCGTTTTCGGCCATTTTCCGGCTATCTAGTCGTAACTGTGCAAAAGAAATGCCCATCACTGGACTCAGGGCAGTAATGGACGTTAATTGTTGTGACAAACGCTTGCTTGCAGGAGTGCTGTCTTGGTGTTTATTGTTTAGTAGCTGCTGTAAGGTCACGGTACTGGTTTGGTTATTCTTGTTTTGATCAATACTGTTTTGATTAATATTAGCCTGATAAGCGTCAGTCATGAAAAATCCTAGAGCTTTAAAATGAAATAAAAGTTAAAAACTTCGCCTCAAGCGAGCGACTACTCTTGCGTTTGTAACGGCTTATCAAGCGGCACATTATACAGGCGTAGCGCTTCTTTCATCACGTTATGAAAGACCGGCGCGGCGGTCAAACCGGCATAATGCAGCCCGCGCGGATCTTCCAACAAGATAACGCTGACTAGCCTTGGATTGGACGCTGGCGCCATACCGGCGAAGATATTACGGTACTGATCGGTATAGTAACCGCCATCAGGGTTAATACGGCGCGAAGTACCGGTCTTGCCAGCCACGCGATAGCCATCAATATTAGCAGCTTTTGCGGTACCACCCGGCAGCGTTACCGACTCAAGCATCTCGACGATGGCCATCGCTTGCTCATGCTCCATGATACGCTTGCTTGGCAGCGGCTTATCGGTTTTAGTCAACGTCAGAGGATGCATAACCCCGCCCGCTGCTAGTGCCGCATAAGCTTGCGCAACTTGCGCAAGCGTTGCTTCCATACCATAGCCATAACTGACAGTGGCACGGCGCGCGGTTTCTTTCTCTTCGGGTGTCGTGACATTACCACTACCTTCGCCTGGAAACTGTAGCGGGGTTTTTGCGCCAAAACCAAATTTCTTTTGCATACTAGTGATGCCATTAGCAGGCAAAGAGAGGGCGATTTTCGTTGAAGCCACGTTACTAGATTTTTGTAGTAGGGTCGCAAGATTAATCGTACCTAAATTATTATGATCACGAATAGTATAACCACGGACGCGGATAGAGCCAGGATTAGTATCGATCAAAGAGTTGGCGGTATACTTTCCTGAATCAAGCGCTGCTGCTACGGTAAAAGGCTTCATCACTGAGCCCGGCTCGAAGACATCGAGCAGTGCCCGATTGCGCTGATTCTCGCCAGTCATCTCATTGAGATTATTAGAATTAAAAGAAGGCCAAGTCGATAAAGCTAGCACTTCACCGTTTTGGACGTCTACTACCATACCCGTTGACCAACGCGCTTGCTGCAAGCGTCCGGCTTTTTCTAATTCCTTGTAGAGCAAGTACTGTAAGCGCGAATCGATAGTCAAAGCCACATTTTTACCTGCGACTTCTGGCTTTAATTGTTTAATTTCTTTGAGACTGTTTTGTTTGGCATCTTTTAGCACTAGGACTTTGCCGTCCTCCCCTGCTAATATTTGCTCAAACTGACGCTCGATACCCGCGCGGCCTTCATAACCGCCCTCAGGGTCATTGGCGTTTTGACCCATAAATCCAAGCAGCTGCGCGTTGGGCTGCGGCTGCGGATAATAACGCTGAAAGAAATTTTTCTCATATACGCCCGGGAAGTCAAGCGAGCTGACGCTTTGGGCGATCTCAGGGGTGACTTTATTGAGTAGCGGCATATAGTGCGACCCTGGACCTGAAGGTAGTGCTGCTTTGACCGCCTCATCATCGGTGACATCGACGCTCTTGTCGATAGCAGCAGCCTTTTCAAGCTCAGTCACCGGAATGTTGGCCGCTGCTGCTAACACAGTCAGATCCATATTATCCAAGCGCTTTTGCATCCGTGCTCGTAATACCGGTTGACTGGGATTTTCGATGATGACTCTATTGAGCTCATAGTATTCACGCGCATAGTCATGCGGACTAAAGGAAACAGTCGCTAATGGCGCACTGACCGCTAGCGGTAGCTGATTACGATCGGTAATCATGCCGCGATACGACTTTTGTGTACGCTCGCTGGTGATCAGCTCATTGCCTTTGTCTTGATAAAACTGGGCGTTGGCGACTTGTAGATAATAGGCACGGCCTATCAGTAGCACCAAAACTGTTAAGGCGATAGCCCACACCATCCGAAAGCGGTTTTTGTCATATTCAAAGCCACCACGCGAAGACGCGCCTGAGGCCTTACTCATAATGGTGCGTTTAGATTTGCGATTCTTTACACTGGTATAAGCGCCTTGCGAGTCACTCTTTTTCTTACGAGAGAATATTTTTTTACTCGCGCTAGTAGAGTTACCTTTAGCTTCTTGCTGAGCTTTCGCTTTGCTAGCAGGACGTAGCGGCTTTATCACTTTACCGCTAGCTGATTTTTTATCGGTTGATGGCTTTTTGCTACTCATTGTCCATCCCCTCTAGAGTCTGCAGCGGACGGGTTTTCTGGGCTCAGGTCAGTGTTGGCAACATCAGTGCTACTATTATCGGTATCAGCGCTAGCAAAAGTGTCACCCGCTATCACTGGAGCGCCTGGCTGAATAATGAGTTTATCTTTCAGCGTTGGCGAATACATGCCTAGTTCTGCGACTGCGCGACTGGCAATCTGCGGTGTCGCACTAAAGGTTTGCTGCTCAATGAGCAAGCGCTGATGCTCAACTTGTAATTTACGCTGCTGTTTTTTCATATCTTGCAAGGTCTTATAGTCCTGATGGTATTGCTGTACCGCTTCAGCCGTTTTGATACCACTCCAAACAATACCCGCCGCCAACAATAACAGCACCATCACATAGATATTTATTACACTAAAACGCTGCGCAAACATCTCGCCCACATCGCTATGAGTTGAGCTTGCTACGCGGCCGGATTTAGGTTTGCCAGATATTGCCATGACGATCTCAAAAAGGTGGACTTAAAGATAAAGAAAAACTAACAGCTACTTTTTAATAAAAAGCTAATAGTCAGTAAAAACCATTAGTTAGTAAAACCTAAAGGTAACTAGCCGGTTAGTTTAACCGCTATTACTTACGGCTTTTTAACGGTTACGTATCCGTTGAAACATTATACTAAGCAACAGTGGCTGAAAAATTTGTGTTTTTACAATTTTGTATTCTTACTATAATCAGTCTTAGCTAAATATTTGCTCAGCGTAAAAGCTGATAGTAACTCAACTCTCAATCAGATTTTTGCTCATAAGCGATATCAGTACGAGTCGCCGCACGCAGCCAAGCACTACGTGAGCGCGGGTTCTGAGCGATCTCAGTTTTGCTAGGGCCAATGCGTTTGGGCTTACTAAAATAGCGCGGGCGCTTAGGCGGCATCGGTAAGTTTTCATCCTCAGGATACTGCCCCTTACTATGACGCTGCAAAAACTGCTTGATGCGGCGATCCTCAAGCGAATGAAAGCTGATCACCGATAGCTGACCGCCCGCCTTTAACACCGTAAGGCTCTGCTCCAAAAAGCTATCGACATCGCCAAGCTCGTTATTGATAAAGATACGCATCGCCTGAAAGCTTTGGGTCGCTGGATGTTTGCCGCGTTGCCAGTTGGGATGCGCTACTTTGATAACCTCCGCTAGCTCTAATGTCGACTCATAGCTCTCCATTTGCTTGATCGCCCGCGCAATACGGCGACTGTGTCGCTCCTCGCCAAACTCATATAATACATTGGCCAAAGTCTCATCATCGACTTGCGCAAGCCACTGCCCAACCGACTGTCCACGGCTAGTATCCATGCGCATATCCACTGCGCCATCCCGCATAAAACTAAAGCCGCGGCTGCCATCGTCGATCTGCGGTGAGGAGATGCCTAAATCTGCCATGAGGCCATCGACTTGGCTAATACCAAGCGCGGCTAAGCTGTCAGTTAAAGTGGCAAAGCTGTCATGCACCACTTTGATCCGGCTATCTGCAGCCGCCAATTCATTAGCTACAGCAATGGCAGTCGGGTCTTTATCAAAGACAATCAACTGCGCATCGTTAGCTAATTGCGAGAGTAGTAGGCGGCTATGACCACCGCGCCCAAAAGTCGCATCGACATAGATGCCGCGCGCTTGTAGACTGTTGTCGCTATTCGCTTTCGGCAGGGATTTGACGCCGAGTACAGCTGCGACCGCTTCTTCTAGCAGTACCGCTTCATGACTAAACTCTGCTTCATTAGGAATAGCAGACTGCGTCGCTGCTGGAGCATCTAATTTTGGACTTGGTTTTGGCTTCGATAATGACACAAATAACTCAATAGATGACGACCCTATGGGCCAGTAATGTTATAAAAAAAACAAGATAAAAATAAACAAGTTAGGCTCCGCTAGCGTTATTATCGCAAGGATACACAGCTAGTCAAGCACCAACTGGGCTTTTCACTAAAAATATCTTGGCTGTCTGTTATACTAGCGCTCTATTTTACGCTATTTTTTGCGGTTAGTTATAACCCTCTTGACTCAATTTTTAAACAGACCTGTTTAACCAAAAACTTCTTAACTGATCATTCTATGTAAGGCGACCTGATGCAAACCACTTCAAACAACCCAGCTCCTTCCACTCGTCCCGTGCGTACTCGTATTGCGCCCTCGCCTACTGGCTTTCCGCATGTCGGTACGGCTTATATTGCGCTATTTAACCTAGCCTTCGCCAAGGCGCATGGTGGCGAGTTTATCCTGCGTATCGAAGATACCGATCAGGCGCGCTCCACTGAAGCTTCCGAGCAAATGATCTTGGACGCGCTACGTTGGGTGGGACTTGATTGGGCAGAAGGTCCTGATGTCGGCGGACCACATGCCCCTTATCGTCAAAGCGAGCGCGCGAATATCTATAAAGAACATGCGCAAAAGCTACTCGATAATGATCACGCGTTTCGCTGCTTTTGTACACCCGAAGAATTAGATGCGATGCGAGCGGAGCAAATGGCTCGCGGCGAGACGCCGCGCTATGATGGTCGTTATGCTGATCTGCCGCGCGCTGAGTCGGACAAGCTTGTCGAATCGGGTAAACCTTTTGTCATCCGCATGCGCGTGCCTACCGAAGGCGTTTGTAAGATTGAGGATATGCTACGCGGTACGGTTGAGATTCCGTGGGAGCAAGTCGATATGCAAGTGCTGCTAAAAACTGATGGTCTGCCGACTTATCATTTAGCCAACGTCGTCGATGATCATTTGATGCAAATCAGTCACGTGATGCGCGGAGAAGAGTGGCTAAATTCTGCGCCTAAGCATCAATTATTATATGAGTATTTTGGTTGGGAGATGCCAGTGCTATGCCATATGCCGCTACTGCGTAATCCTGACAAATCAAAGCTGTCTAAGCGCAAAAACCCAACCTCTATCACTTATTATCGTGATGCTGGCGTGCTGCCAGAAGCTCTGCTCAATTATCTTGGACGTATGGGCTACTCGATGCCGAATGATGAAGAGAAGTTCACCCTTGAGGAGATGATAGCGAGCTTCAATATTCAGCGCGTCTCCTTAGGTGGCCCTATCTTTGACATCGAAAAGCTCAATTGGCTCAATAGCGAATGGTTACGCGAGCTGACGCCTGAAGAATTAAAAAACAGAATTCTCGACTGGGCTAATAATAGCGATAAGCTCACTGCAATGGCAGCCGCAATTCAGCCGCGTATTGAACTGCTCTCTGATGCGGTCAATTGGGGTGGTTTTTATTTCCAAAACCTACCTGAGATTACCAGCGATGACTTTGAGCACAAAAATCTCACACCTGAGCAAATCATGGAGATTCTCCAGTTAACGCTATGGCAACTTGAGTCATTGCCTGAATGGTCTGAAGAAAATATTTATGCCACTATCAAAGGCTTGTCTACGGCGCTCGATCTCAAGATGCGCGACTTTATCGCCCCTTTCTTTATCGCTATTGCCGGTAGCTCCTCATCCACGCCAGTGATGAACTCGATGTGGATCATCGGTGCCGATATGACCTTAAATCGCTTGCGCCACGCGGTTGAAGTACTAGGCGGCCTTGGTAAGAAAAAAATGAAAAAGCTTGAGAAAAAAGCCGCAGATCTGCCTGATTTTTTGGCTGATGCTGAATAGTTGACTCAAAAAGCTACTCTTTTTTGTCTGGTGAGATTCGCGCACCGGAAGTTTAAGGTCTTGACCAATAGTGCGCGAGGCTTACCCTACATTTGGCTTTAGTAGATAATTATTTATCACTATTCTAAAAATAGCTATTGACAACCATCCTGCTATTCCCTAAAATACGCTCACTCTTAACGAGGGGCTATAGCTCAGTTGGTAGAGCACTTGCATGGCATGCAAGGGGTCAACGGTTCGACTCCGTTTAGCTCCACCATATTTTTTATCGTTAGATTCTTTTATCTTAGATAAGACAGTTAAGAGGCAGTATCAGCACCTAGGCAAGGCTTGTTTATATAGAATAAGCGCTCTGATATTGTGCAGTACCGTTATAGCCCTATTTATTAAGCTATAACACTCTATGCGTCCCCATCGTCTAGAGGCCTAGGACACCGCCCTTTCACGGCGGTAACGGGGGTTCGAATCCCCCTGGGGACGCCACTATACGGCGTCATTTATTAGCGATTTTGCTGTAAAGCACCTGGTAAGACTAATAAATACACTACTAAAAGCTCAGTCATCGAGGATGACTGAGCTTTTTTTATGCTTCTATTTTATAAATCTCTTTAACTAACCGCGAAGCTATTAAGATACCATTCATAAATGATCAACATATTTATGAATATCAATACCTTATAATAAATTAACTTAGTATCAACACAACTTTACATCTGTCTGCTTCTTTCACATTGTTTAACACTCCTATACACGATAGCTTTGTTTTTATACTTAACTGTATTATTAATATTACTTTTAATTCCTTATGCTTGGCTTATATTTATAAAAGGTCTCTTTTTATTTAAGTTATAGATAAACCTGTAGACAACTAACACTGGCTAGATCATTTCGATGGTCTAGTCACAGAAACCTATTAGCATTTAGAATAAAATATAAGGAATAGCTATGTTACCTACTACTTACTCCCCTCAGCGCCGTCCGTCTTGGCGCGGTGTGCTAGCAGGTCTCGTCATGGGATTGATCGTCGTTATGGCGATGGTTGCTTTAGCGCTAGTGTTAAGCTCGTTCTTACCTTTTGATCTAAAAGGAACTAGCATTGCTGGCGGAATTTATGCCGCTATCACCGCTCTAGTCAGTGCCTTTGTCGCTGGCTACTATGCTATCAAATTCTCAGCGCCAGAAGCTATCTTTGGTGATGGCACAGAAGTCGACCAAAAAGATGCGTCTTTAACTGGTATGTTGACTGCTGCTTTAATCGTACTATTTACCACCTTTTTTGCTATGAGCGGTGCTACTAGTATCTTGGCAACTGCAGGCAATGTGGTTGGCGGTACGGTGAGTACGGTTGCTAAAACCGCTGGCGGTGTTGCCGCAGCTGGAACTTCAGCGGTAGGAACGGCAGCAGTTGCCGCACCTGATAGTGCTATTGAGCAGATGCAGCAAAAAGCCCAGCAAGCTTATCAAACCGTTTCAGGTAATATTAGCCAAGAAGATCTTAATGCTTTAGTCGCTAAGAACACGCAAGGCCTGAACGAAACTCAAATCGCAGCGACAACTAACGTATTAGAAGAGATGATCAATAATACTCGAGGTGATGTTGCTGATATGGACTTCACGAATATTGATACTTGGCGTAACATTGATGACTACGCAAAACAGCGTATGGCATCAATCGAACAAACGCTAAAAAGTGATGAGCTTATCACGCGTCTGCAGGCAGAAGGTCTTACTGAAGCTCAAGCGCTAGAAGTACGCAATGAAGCTACTCAGTCGTTTAACGAATATAAGATGAAAACTGAGCAGTATATCGCGCAAGCACAGCAAACTGTCGACCAGAATTTACAACAAGCTGAAGAGGTTGCTCGTAAAGCTGCCCTATACAGTGGTCTATTTTGGCTGATTAGTGCCTTGCTAACCTTTGTAGCTGCTATAGCAGGTGCAAAAAGCGCCGCTACCAGTCATCGCTTAGAGCGTCCTATCGTCACTTATGGTGATAACGTTCGATAATCGATTACACTTATTTAATAAGTTAAAACTTAGCTACTAAAGCTAGCTACTAAAAAACAAAAGCTCAATCCCAGTAAAATAAGGGATTGAGCTTTTTTATGCGTCAAGACACTTTGTATAATGCTATTAACGCTCTACGTCTAATGACTGCGAGGACTTAGTAAAGCTAGCCAAAGACAAGTTCAAAGATAAATAAGTGCCGATAAGTATCACCGCTGAGCCTATAATAGCGTGCATATCTAAGGCCTCACCTAATAAAATATAACCAAATATAATGGCAAAGATTGGAATCACTAGCGTAATGCTAGTCGCGCGCATCGGCCCAATACTTTTTATTAGCTCATTGATAAAGATAAAAGCGATAGCGGTTGAGAATACGCCGATACAAACGACAGATACCCAAGCCTTAACACTAATACTCTGACCGTACGGAAACTCATAAATCGCCACTGGTAGCATTACCACACTAGCAATTAGCATAGCGCCAATAGTAATAGCGACAGGCGAGGTGTCTTGCAAATAGTTCTTGGTGACGTTTGCCCCTACTGCATAACCCACACAGCCTAATAGCGCATAGCCCATCGGTAACAGCCCTGAGCTTAATTCCGTAGCCGCACCGCCAAACAAGCTTTCACTCATTAAGATCACGACGCCTACGATGCCGATAAATAAACCTAAGGTCTGCTTTTTTGAGAGCTTATCATTGAAGAATGTACTGGCGATAAAGCCGCTCATCATCGGAACCGCGGCATTGAGCACCGCGAGCACGCCAGCATTAACGGCTTGAGCGGCATAAGAGAATAAAACAAACGGAATCGCTGTAGAGATCAGGCCCACTACGGTAAGCAGCTTCCAGTGCTGTCGGACCGCAATTAAATGGGAAGGATTGAACGCAACAAAAGCGAGCATCGTGACGCCGGCAAATACAACTCGTAAGCTGGCAAACGACATAGAGCCAAACTCAGGTACGCCGACTCTATAAAATATAAAGGATAGCGACCACATAAAGGATAAGCTAATAAAGATAATAAGATCGCGTCTACTCATAAGCTACTCAGCTTGGCGGTTGTCTGATAGGATAGATGGACAATATTGCTAAAGAGAATTTAAAGCAATAAAAATAAGTTGATGATAACTTTTTAAGCGTATAAAGGGTGGTTTATCTGTGGATTTAGCGTCAGTATTTGCTATTTTTAAGGGATATCTAACACACTGTTTGACTGCAGCCGCTAGCGTCCTTCAAAAGTATCTTCTTAATCATGTCTATAATAAATCATTTGTATAATAAATAAGCTGACAGTGTCATAGACTAAAATAATAACCATAAGCAAAAGGTGTTGTGCTATGTTTGGTATCGAAAACTACTGGGGATTTATTCTGACTGGTATTTTGTTAAATATTACCCCAGGCACAGATACCATGTACATCATCACTCGTAGTGTGGCGCAAGGCAATAAAGCGGGACTCTATTCGGTGTTAGGTATCGTCTCTGGCATTCTGGTGCATACGGTACTAGCAGCACTTGGCTTATCCATTATCTTGGCCAATTCCCCACTAGCCTTTACCATTGTCAAATATATCGGCGCCATCTACTTATGCTATCTAGGGATTAAAATGTTAACGCAAAAGTCGGATGCTGTCATAGCAGACGGCTTGCTCAATAATGACAAAGCCGCGCAAGTAAAGTCATTAGATTATGGAAAAATATATAAGCAAGGTGTACTAACCAATACCTTTAACCCAAAAGTCGCGCTATTTTTCTTGGCTTTTTTTCCGCAGTTTATCGATCCAAGCTACGCGCATAGCACGCTATCGTTCTTGATCTTGGGTCTCACCTTTGCTGTCACCGGTCTAGTTTGGTGCTTATGCTTAGCACTACTGGCCTCAAGATTTAGTCAGCGCTTGCGCGAAAATCCAGCGATTGAGACTATCTTAAATAAGATCAGCGGGGTTGTGTTTATTGGTTTGGGAATTAAGTTGTTGACAGAGAGGGTTTAGAGTTAGAAGAATAAGCGCCACCACCACAAAACGACCAGACAAAAAAAAGCCCAATCGTCAAGATTGGGCCTTCTTTCATTCTAACTCTATTTCACCATTAAGCCGCGTCTTTACTCTCGCTTGCTAGCTGACGTAATACATAATGTAGTACGCCGCCATGACGGACGTATTCGCGCTCTTTTGGCGTCTGTAGACCGACGTTGACCTCGAAGTTCTCAGTTGAGCCATCAGCACGAGTAGCAGTCACTTGAGCAGTTTTGCTCTCGCCATTGTCGAGACCTGTGATACTAATGACCTCTGAGCCATCAAGCTTGTAAGTCTCTGCGCTTTCACCCTCTTTAAAGGTCAATGGCAACACGCCCATGCCCACTAAGTTTGAGCGGTGAATACGCTCAAATGAAGTGGTTAATACCGCTTTTACACCAAGCAGAATGGTACCTTTAGCTGCCCAGTCACGGCTTGAACCTGAACCATACTCCGCACCGCCAAGCACAACGAGCGGACGCTTATCTTCTTTATACTTCATCGCCGCGTCGTACATGGCCATCTCAACACCATCTGCTAAGGTCGCTTTGTCGCCTTCGAAGTAATAAGTATAACCGCCCTCTTTACCATCCATCATTTGGTTTTTGATACGGATATTAGCGAAAGTACCACGGGTCATAACCGCATCGTTACCACGGCGCGAACCATAGCTGTTAAAGTCCGCTTCCATGACGCCGCGCTCTTGCAAGTATCTGCCTGCAGGAGAATCAGGATCGATATTACCAGCAGGTGAGATATGGTCGGTGGTAATCGAGTCACCGAACAAACCTAATATACGCGCGCCTTCGATATCGGGGATACCTTCAGGCTCCATGGTCATACCATCGAAGAATGGTGGGTTCTTGATGTAAGTTGAGCCTTCATCCCATGGATATAACTGGCTATCGGCTGAGGTGATTGCGTTCCAAGCTTTACCGCCGTCGAATACTTCGCCGTAGTTTTTACGGAACATATCAGCATCGATGTTATTGGCGATCAGCTCATTGATCTCATCTGACGTCGGCCAAATATCTTTGAGATACACATCATTACCATCTTGGTCTTGTCCTAATGGCTGCGTAGTCAAATCGATATCGACCGTACCTGCTAGCGCATAAGCGACAACAAGTGGTGGTGACGCAAGATAGCTTGCCTTGACATGCGAGTGAATACGGCCTTCAAAGTTACGGTTACCAGAAAGGACAGCAGAGGCAACTAAGTCGTTCTCTTCAATGCCTTTTTCGATAGACTCTAACAGTGGTCCTGAGTTACCGATACAAGTGGTACAACCATAACCGACCAGATAAAAGCCCGTCTTTTCAAGCTCATCCATTAGGTTGGTTTTTTCTAGGTAATCAGTGACCACTTTTGAACCAGGTGCTAGTGAAGTCTTGACCCAAGGCTTGGCTGTAAGACCTTTGGCCGCCGCTTTTTTGGCGACGAGTCCTGCACCAATCATTACCGCAGGGTTTGAGGTGTTGGTACAAGAGGTAATCGCGGCGATAACGACTGAACCATCACGCAGTTTGTGCTTTTTGTCATTGATATTGACGTCGGAAAAGACATTGGGCTTGGCATAGAGTCTATCGGCTTGCTCTTGCTCGCCGCCCTCTTGATCGAAACGGACTTTACCTTTAACTTCGGCTTCTCGATCTTTAGTCATTTTTTCTAGAGTCTCGCCAAACTTTTCATGCATATCAGATAAATTGATACGCTGCTGCGGTAGATTTGGACCCGCTAGTGCCGGCTGGACGGAGGATAGGTCTAATTCTAATTTGCTAGAATAAGTCGCTGCAGGGGTGTCGGCATCATGCCATAAGCCTTGCGCTTTAGCATATTCTTCAACCAGCTTAATCTGGCTCTCTTCGCGGCCCGATAGACGCAGATAATCAATTGCCATTTGGTCAATGGGGAAAATACCACATGTCGCACCATACTCTGGTGACATATTGGCAATCGTCGCACGATCGGCAAGCGGCATGCTATGCAAGCCTTCACCAAAGAATTCAACAAACTTACCCACGACGCCATGAGCACGTAGCATCTCGACCACGCGTAATACTAAATCGGTCGCGGTAACCCCTTCATTAAGCTTGCCGGTTAATTCAAAACCAACGACTTGTGGAATCAACATAGAAGACGGCTGTCCTAGCATCGCCGCCTCGGCTTCGATACCGCCAACGCCCCAACCGAGTACACCAATACCATTAATCATCGTAGTGTGACTATCGGTACCAAACACGGTGTCAGGATAAGCGGTAAGCTCGCCATCGACATCAGCGGCCATGACGACACGAGCCAAATACTCAAGGTTGACCTGATGCACGATACCCGTGGCTGGTGGTACTACTACAAAGTTTTCAAAGGCGTTTTTGCCCCAATGTAAGAACTCATAACGCTCGTTGTTACGCTTAAATTCTATTTTTTCATTCAGATCTAGCGCATCTTCGCGGCCATAAGCATCAACCTGTACCGAGTGATCGACCACTAATTCACTAGGAATGAATGGGTTAATTTGCTCGGCTTTTCCGCCAAGCTCTACCACTGCATCACGCATCGCGGCTAGATCGACGACTGAGGGTACACCAGTGAAATCCTGCAATACTACTCGCGCCGGCATAAAGGCGATCTCTTTTGACGCTTCAGCACCAGCGTCCCAATTAGCGACCGCTTCGATATGATTTTTGCCCACAGACTGACCATCATCTTCGTTGCGTAGTAGGTTCTCTAATACGACTTTCATGCAGTAGGGTAGTTTATTAATATTGTCATAAGTCTCGGCAAGTTTAGGCAGGCTATAATAAGCATGCTCCTTGCCATCGACGCTCAAGGTGTCTTTTACATTAAAAATATCACTCATGGGTAGCTTCCTTATCTACAGAATAGAAATTATGAATTTATTGTTATCACGGTGGCTAATGGGTTGATCGGGTTTATCTGTTGATTACGCTATTAGCAGCCAAGAGCAGAGCTATAGAGTTTCGTAAAAAAGTATCATTCGTTAAGACGGATAACGTGCTGACTTAAAAATCTGATGGCAAACGTCTTGCTAGTAATAGCAGCGTTCTTTTACCATAGCAAATAAGCAGGCGTTTGTTAACGCCTAGGCGTAGGCAAATGGTGGCAGAATCGTAACCAGAGGAGTCCTATATCAAGGCGCGCGGCGGCTTATTATTTACCGCTACCATCATTTTTGCCGATGGCGACCACTGCGAAACACAAAACTATCATCATAAAAGCCTACCTCGCTATTGTCAGACCAAAAATGCGGGACACCTAAGATCGGTAAAGGCGCAAGCTGACGCGGGGTGATATTCTGCTGAGAGAGCAAATCATCCATATAATCGCTAAGCTTATTATCTAGATAACGGATACGTTCATCTGTTGATAAGGTAAAGAAGTCTGGTTCAACATTAATGATCACGCTATGTGCGCATAAGGGTTTACGTGGCTCGATCAATTGCTCAAGTAACGCGTGACCGAATATGTAAACTGCAGCTTTAGCGTCTTTATTAGGAGCATCCGGCTTATCCCAACTCCTTCTCGGTTTGACCAAACTATTTTGCCAATCGAAGTTAATCAAAGCCTTGCCAATGCTAGCATCAGCGGTGACTAAAACTGCGCCATTCTCATCGAACACCGTGATAGTATCGCGCATGCGCCCCCGATTTTTGCTGTTATTAGGTTCGCTGTTATCATTAGTGATCTCGAGCATATGATGATAATTGAGTAATGCTTTGGTCTTGGGAAAGGTCAGCCAAATACTACCATTAAATAAATCATGCAAATTATCGCGAGTCGGAATCTTGCCGGTCGTACCAATAAACTGCTCGTAGCCTTGGCCTTCTAGTAAAGCGTCTTGCGAGACAAACTGCAGCTTATGAGGGTGGTTATCAGCGCTAGGCTTAGTCGTTACTGAGATTTGCCCTTTGTCTTTGGCTGTGCTTTGTCGTCTTAACGCTTTATTGAGCACTTTAGCGATAATATCTGTTTGATTAATATCATTAATATGACTATCAGAATCGGCCTGTCTATCAGGCGAGTGACTTAATATTTTTATCGTTTCACTAAGATAATTAAGCTGACGCAAATGACATAGCCAAGGCGCTTGCCATTTGATATTAGCAAAGCTGGCCTCTAGTTGCCGCTCAATATGAGCGCTAGCAAAATCGTGATTTATCGGAGCAGAAGTAGTCATAGTAAGCATCGTCGCAGTAATTATCTTAGAGCCTATCGTAAATTGGCCTATGCTATCATAGAGCGCTTTTTTGGCGCTAGGTAAACGCCTGCCAAACTAGCCTGATAACTTTTATTAAGAGGATGGATAGTAAAGAAACATGGCAAATTTTAACACCCATCTAAACGGCGCTTTTGCCGTAAGCGGTATCATGGCGCTGACCGTTTATAAAGCAGGGCTCATTGAGGATTCAGGTTTTTTATTGTGTGTAGCGCTCGGGACTGTGGGCGGCTTGCTCCCTGATTTGGACTCTGATAACTCGACCCCGATTAAGCTTGGTTTTAACATGGCGTCTTTTGTGTTTGCTTTTGGGCTAGTGATGCACTGGCGCGATGACTTGAGCTTAGTGGCCTTGATAGCATTATGGCTGGCTGGTTATGGCTTTATGCGCTATATCGTCTTTAATTTGTTTACCAGTATTACCGTGCATCGCGGTATCATTCATTCGGTGCCTTACATGGCAGTATTGGGTTTGGGCATGGTGAGTTTGAGCTACTATGTTTTGGGCAATGCTTTGACAGCCAGCTGGTTCTTTGGCTTGTTTTTATTCGGCGGGGCTATGGTGCATCTGGCTTTGGATGAGCTTTATAGCGTCAATCTAATGGGTATGAGAATGAAGCGCTCATCAGGTACGGCGATGAAGTTCTACCAGCATAAAGACAAATGGTGGTATCTGTTATTGTATGTACTCATTGCGCTACTGGTCTATTTTGCGCCGCCCGTTACCGAGTTTTGGCAACAGCTACGTGATCCTGCTCCTTGGGCACAATTAAAAATGGGGATATTGCCTGCTTTGTTAGAAGATTATTTACGTTAGAACCAACCAATACTTATTAGAGAAAACTATGACTTTATGCCCTTGCCGAGTCTCAAGCAATTTAAGTTTTTTGAGCCAAGCTATCGCTTATAGCGACTGTTGCCAACCGTATCATGATAGTTTGCTTGACGACAGTAGTGATAAATTAGATAGCATTAAAGCTGAGACCGCAGAGCGGCTGATGCGCACTCGTTATAGCGCCTTTGTACTAGTAAAGCCCGAGTATATCGTCAAGACTACCGTGCCCGCGCAGCAAAGTTTGCTTGATGTTGCAGCGATTGAAGAATGGGCAAGGCAGACGCCTTGGGCGGGGCTGGAGATCGTCAGGCACACGCCAAAACTTGGTAAACGTCACGCACAGGTTGAGTTTAAAGCTTACTTTGATACGCCCGATGGGCAGCAAGCACATCATGAGCGCTCTACTTTCGTAAAAGTGAAAGAAGAATCTAATAATGAGCGCTGGTGTTTCTTAGATCCGACAGTAGCGATGACTGTTAGTCAAAAACAGCCCTGCATTTGCGGCTCTGGAGAAAAGTTTAAAAGGTGTTGTGGTGGTTATTTACCATAAACCCTAAACACTCGCCCCAACCGACCTTGCAATCGCTATTCCCTCCTCAATGGTCAAAAACTTACGTAGGCTAGGACTGTCCTTAAACAGTATCTCACCATCTTGGAATATCAGGCATTCATTCACCGCAATCTGTTGCCATTTTTCATTTTCTGTTAAAGGCACCGTCACCAGTATCGTCACCTTATCCGTATCGGTCGTGACATCGCCGAAGTTAATGGCTAAATCATCGTCGGCTAATTTCGCTTCGCCAAATGGCGCTTGACGAGTGAGATAAAACAATAAGCTTCCGGCATAAGCCAATTGCCAGCGTCCGTTAGATATTAAGCAATTAAAAAGCCCATTGGCAGACAGATAACGGCACTGAGTAGTCAAAAAATTAAATAAAGTTTTATCATCGGGACGCGACTTAAAGCTGCTTTTTAGCCGATTAATGAGATAACAAAACGCCATTTCAGAATCAGTCGAGCCGACAGGTTGGCAGTGCTCGGCGTTACCATTATCTTGTAAACGCTGACAGCGCTCGATAAAAGCCTTATTCATCTGACCATTATGGGCAAAAACCCACTGCTCGCCCCAGACTTCGCGCGTGAACGGATGCGTATTCGCTAAGCAGTTCTGTCCTTGCGTCGCCTTACGAATATGAGCAATCACATTCATCGCTTTTATCGGATAATTATTGACTAAGTCGGCAACGGGAGACAAGTGACTCGGACGATTATCATGGAATAGACGTAGGCCAGTAGAATCGTTTTGCACCGCGCATTCACTACGCTCAAAAAAAGCAATGCCGAAGCCATCTTCGTGGCTGTCAGTCATGCCGCCGCGCTTGCGAAATCCGGCAAAGCTAAAGCCGATATCGGTTGGGGTATTACAGTTCATTCCTAAAAGCTGACACATTTATCGATTACCGCCCTGATTATCTGAATTTGTACTACTTATCGCCGTATCTGAGACGATGCCTAATTCTGCATCGCTCATAGTATTGAGTAACGCCTCGCCATCACTATCGCCCTCGACGCCGCTTAAGATACGTTGAGCCTGCGCCAGATCGCTCATTTCTACCCACAGCACGACGCCAGAATTCATCCCGGGGATGGCGCTTAGCGGTTGCAAGGACACGGTGATACCATTATTGCGTAGCAAGTTAGCGTGCAGCTCGCCTTGCATATTGGTATCGTAGCGCGCTAGCTTATGCCAGTTATCGACTTGGTCGGTCATAGAGTTATCCTTAGAGGGTGCCGCGTGAAGGGTTGAAGAATTAGGCAGTGTAGGGCTTGCGACCACGCGCTTGCTTATGGGCCGAACCGCCGCCTTATTGACATTTTTTGTGATCAAAGCTTGGATAACTAGTAGGGTCACGTTAGCTACGCCTTTGTCCTAGAGCTATTTTTATGAGCGGATAAGGGTTTATAAACTAGGGTTTAATAAACCACAAACCCTGATGACCAGTTGATTTGACCTAGCGGATATTCGTCGATATGAAAACCGTTAGGATAATCTTTAAAGCCGGGCTGAGTGCTTAATTGCGCTATCGCTGCTTGCGCTTGCTCTAAACTTGCAAACACGCCGATGAGTTTAAAATCTTCGATGTCGTTATCGCTATTATCGTCCTCATAGCGGGTATGCTCTAGCACAAATACCGAATCTTGCGCTTTTTCGACCTGCGCCCAGTGATAAGCGGCTAAGCGCTTCATGAGATCAGGGTTTTTGACCATGATGTTGTCGCCGGTGCGTCCCTCAGAACGATTGTAGTAGATGACGTTGAGGCGCAGTAGCCAAAATATCACTGCCGCTTTGGCCAGCATCACTGGCATGGCTTGCTTTTCATCATTAGTCAGCGCACGTTTTGACTCATAACCTTGCAAAAAAGCGCTCATTTTTTGGCGATCAAAGTCTACTGACTCGCCCTGTTCGGCATCGCCCCACGTGGTACAAAAATCATTGATAGTAATGGCAATATCCATTACGTAATGCTCGACACTGACCTCAGTAAAGTCTAGCAGACCAGTTAATGTCTCATTATCTTTCGCTAAATTCCATAAGGTATTATCAGCGAACATATCGAGATGACACAAACCTTGCGGCAGCTCAGCTAAAGGTAAATCGCTATAGGATTGCCAGATATCATGCATCAGCTTGGCTTCATCACTTGGCATAAACTGAATTTCGCGGTCGCGCACCTCATCCCACGGATATAAAGTTACACCATAATCATGCGCCGGTTGCAATTCTTGCAGCGTCTCATGCAGCATCGCTAATGCCGCGCCAATCTCATGACACATCGCTGGCGTGGTCTGCTTAGGATGCTCGCCTGCTAAGCAAGGGACGATAGTGATCGCTTTATCTTCATAACGAATGACATAGCGTTTATCTTCACTAGTATCAGTACTGTCCTCAACGAGAGCTAATGGCGCCGCGACTGGTAGTTTGCCGTCTAACTGATTGAGAATGACCGCCATCTTTTCAATATCTTCCGGTGGACGCTCTTCGAATAACGTGAAAACGTAAGAGTAATCGCCCTCAGTATCATCGGTAGTCTGAATAAACCAGTTCGAGTTTTTGATCCCTTGAGTAATAGGAATAGCGCGGACAAAGGACACGCCAAAGCTTGCGCAAAAGGCCGCAAATTGATCATCAGTTAACTGGGTGTAGACAGACATGATATCTCACTTGTGCAATAAAATAAGGTGAATTTGGCAGATAATGCCAGTAATTATACGCTGTCTGAGTCAACAGTCACTAAAAGCAGATAAATTTAGCGAAAACCTGCCTGATATGGCGGCGATTTTGGTAGACTAGCGTCTTGGATGCATTGATTATAAGGTGAAAGGCCCTATGTTAGCAAAGCGTATCATTCCTTGTTTGGATGTGGATAATGGCCGAGTGGTCAAAGGCGTACAATTCGTCGATATTAAAGATGCCGGCGATCCAGTCGAAGTCGCTAGACGCTATAATGAGCAAGGCGCAGATGAGATTACCTTTTTGGACATTACCGCTACCAGCGATGCGCGTGATACCACTTATCATACGGTGGAGCGTATGGCGGAGAGTGTCTTTGTGCCGCTCACTGTGGGCGGCGGCGTGCGTAAAATTAGCGATATTCGTAATTTGCTTAATGCTGGCGCTGATAAAGTGGCGATCAATTCCGCGGCAGTTTTCACGCCTGAGTTTGTTGGCGAGGCGGCGCAAAAATTCGGTAATCAATGTATCGTTGTCGCCATCGATGCCAAGCGCGTCGCCGACATCGACGTTAACGGTATCAAAATGCCACGTTGGGAGATTTTCACTCATGGTGGTCGTAAGCCTACCGGTATCGATGCCGTTGTCTGGGCGCGCAAAATGGCGGAGCTCGGCGCAGGCGAGCTACTGGTCACCTCGATGGATGGTGATGGCACCAAGCAAGGCTATGACTTAGCGCTAATGAAGCACATTACCGATCAGGTCAATATCCCGGTTATCGCTTCAGGCGGTGTCGGTAATCTACAGCACTTAGTCGACGGCGTACTTGAGGGCGGTGTTGATGCGGTGCTCGCGGCGAGCATCTTTCACTTCGGGGAGTACAGCGTACAAGAAGCCAAGCAGTATATGGCAGCGCAAGGTATTAAAATGCGTTTATAATCGGCGCTTAAGTAAACCCTTAACGCGAAAAAATGCTATCATAGTCAACCACTTATTTTAGCTCATTCTACTTTTAAAAAATTAATAAAAAGCATAGTTAACTTATTCTATAACTTCTACTAAAATCAAAGGATATTTTTATGTCAAATCTACAGCAGCAGCGCAATGATGTGACTCATATCGATGGCAATTTGCATCAGAATGAAGACGCGCGTATCGGTATCGTCGTCGGTCGTTTCAATGGCTTCGTTGTTGAGTCCTTAGTCGATGGCGCGATCGATGCGCTCCTGCGTCATGGTGTATTAGGTAGCAATATCACGGTCGTGCGCGTCCCTGGTGCTTTTGAGCTACCCTTGGTCGCCCAGCGCGCCGCAGAGTCTGATCGTTTTGACGCCATTATTGCCTTAGGCGCGATCATTCGTGGTAGCACTCCGCACTTTGATTTTGTCGCGAGTGAATCTGCTAAAGGCTTAAGCGCTGTCGCGATCGACTATAACATTCCAGTCGCTAATGGCGTACTGACCACCGACAGCATCGAGCAAGCGATTGAGCGTGCAGGTACTAAAGCTGGTAATAAAGGCTCTGAGGCGGCAATGGTGGTGCTAGAGATGTTAGCCGTATTATCACAATTAGATATCGATGACGATAGCGATGATGCTTAGTTTTAGATGACTTAATCTAGCAAAACTAGCTCGTTAACTAAATTATAAATAACGCTATGATAATGGATCATAGCGTTATAGCTCTAAAACTGACTGGCTATCTTGGCTAGTCGACTACTATTTAACATTCTATTGGCTATTTTTTAACTTAGTTAAACTTTTTGTTTAAACCTTAGGTATTTTTCATGACTGACCAACTCAAACGCGCTATCAATGAAGCAAAGACGGCAAAAACTACTATCAATTCTACTGATCACGCGGGTACTAGCAGTGATGAACAAAACTTCGATATGAGTGAGTCGACTTATAAGACTAGCCATACTGCAGTTCGTAAAGCTCGTCGCTTTGCCATGCAAGGCTTATATGAGTGGCTAGTAACTGATCGCCGTTTTGAGACCACAGATAAGCTTGGCTGGAAAGACAACGCTCCGCATGATATCGCCGCGCGCACGCGTGCGACCAATGCTATGCATACCGTGCACATTGGCTACTATCATGAGATGATGCGTGATATCCCAGAGCAGATAGAAGCGTTAGACGCTTTGATTGAGCAACATCTAGATCGCGAAGTCGATAAGCTCGATACCGTAGAACACGCGATTTTACTGATTGGCGCTTATGAACTACAAAACCGTCTTGAGATCCCATATAAAGTGGTGCTTGATGAAGCGATGAAGCTCAATAATCACTTTGGCGCGACTGACGCGCACAAATTGATCAATGCCGTCCTCGATAGACTCGCAATTGAGTTACGCGCGCTTGAAGTTGACGCCGATACTAAGGCCAATAAACGCACTGCGCAGAAAGCTGCCGCTCAGCCGCAAGCCGTGTCGCAAGCGGACACCGATACCGAGTTAGCTGCCAGTCCTACCGATAAACCTACGGCTTCTAATAAGCCGCGGATCAGCGCCAATAAAACGAACGTTAAGCGCGACCGCCCGAATAAAGCCAGTACTGCGACCAAACAAGCTATTAAAAAAGCGGCTGTGCAACCGTCAATCTCTGATAATGACGCAAAAAACACTGAAGCAAATAATAAAGACTAGCCATGAACGAGTTTGAGCTGATCGAGCGTATATTCCGAACTCTGCAAGCTGAGTCGCCTTCTGCTGGTATAGAAAAAGCCATCGGTGATGATGCGGCGGTTATGAGTCTGCCAGCAGGCGCACGCTTGGTCAGTTGTATCGATACCTTAGTACAAGGCCGCCACTTTGGCGCTGATTGGAGCCAAGTCAAGGAGCTTGCCTTTCAGATTGGCTATAAAGCCGTCGCGGTCAATGTCTCAGATATCGCCGCGATGGGCGCGACGCCGCATAGTATTTTACTAGCGTTAGCACTACCTGAACGCTTAGCAAACGAGCCATGGCTGAGCGACTTTGCTAAAGGTTTGTTTCATGCCTGCCAACAGTTTGGCGTCACCTTAATCGGCGGCGATACCACGCGTAGTGATACTTTAGTATTAAGCGTAAGCGCGCAAGGCCTATTGGCGGCCGATACGAAAGCTATCTACCGCTCTGGTGCACAAGTCGGTGACAAGGTTTATGTCTCAGGGACGCTTGGTGACGCCGCTTACGCCTTAAAGCACACGAATAATGAGACGGGTCAACAGCTAGCGCATCGATTGCACATGCCGACACCACGCATCCAACTTGGAGCCGCCTTGACAAAAACTGGTGCCAATTCGATGATAGATATCTCAGACGGTCTTTATCAGGATCTAGCGCATATCTGTCAGCAAAGCGGTGTCACCATGCGTATCGATATAGAAAAGCTGCCAACTAGCGAGCCTTTATTACAGGCGGATGAAGCTGAGCGCTTATTATGCCAGTTGGCAGGCGGCGATGATTACGAATTGGCGTTCACGATGCCCGCTGATATCGCACCGCCTTTTGAGCATACAACCAATACACCAGTGACCTGTATCGGCGAAGTAGCCGCGACTGATTCGGCGCGACCACAGCCGCAGTTATTTTATAATGGACTAGCCGTCACCGCAGCTCATCCTGCCCCTTTTTCTTCGCTGCCCTCATTTACGGGTTATCAACATTTTATAGGTTAGCCCATGACTGATGATTCTTCTAATCCCCACCATCATAAGCCTGACATTAGCAAGGCCAATGACTGCCCGCCTCTGCCTGCTAATGCCAGTCTGCTCGATACTATCGTCTACTGGCTCGGTTTAGGTTTAGGCAGTGGGCTGCCGCGCCGGGCGCCGGGCACTTGGGGCACCGTTGGTGGGCTGATTGTCGCTATTCCTTTATTGAGCTTAGGGTTTACCACTTTTCTGATAGTTACTATTTTATCCTGTGTGATTGGAGTTTGGATCTGTGATCGCAGCTCTAAGTTGATGGGCGTCCATGACGATCCGCATATCGTTTGGGATGAGTGGGCAGGTATTTGGATTACCTTACTGCCCTTCTCTTATTTAGGCGTCAGTACCACCAGCTTTTGGTCAGATATTAGCCAACCTATCGCTATCTTTGCGCTCATTATCGCCTTCATCTTGTTTCGCTTCTTTGATATTATCAAGCCGCCGCCGATTGGCTGGGCGGATAAAAAAGTCGCTGGCGGCTTAGGCATCATCCTCGATGATATTATCGCCGGTATCATGGCTGCCGTGGTCTGGCTGATTATCATGGCTGGGGTGCTGCTATAGTTTCAATGAGATGCCTCCTGCAAAATTTGAAGCCAAACCCATACAAAGCTTATGTGATTTTTATTCAGCTTTAAGCTATAATCTAAAAATACATTTTGTTACAACTGTAGAGTAATTATGACATCTTCTCTTTCTGTGATTATCCTCGCTGCCGGCAAAGGCACACGTATGCAGTCGGCTAAGCCCAAAGTGCTGCAGACCCTAGCCGGCAAGCCCTTACTTAGCCACGTACTAGATACTTGTCATCATTTGACAGTTGACGAGACTATCGTGGTTTATGGCTTTGGCGGTGAGCAAGTTAAGGAAGCGATGAGCACTTATAACTTGGCTTGGGTAGAGCAGACTGAGCAGTTAGGGACTGGTCACGCGGTAAAAGTCGCTTTGGATAAATTACCACAAACAGGCCAGAGCCTGATTCTTTATGGTGATGTACCGCTAGTCAGCCGTCAGACGCTATCAGCACTACAATCCGCTAATACCGATGGCATGTCGATGCTCACGTTGAGAGTGAATAATCCGTTTGGACTTGGCCGGATCAAGCGCGATGATGCCGGTAACATCGAAGCTATCGTCGAGCAAAAAGACGCCAGCGACGCAGAGCAACAGATCACTGAGATCAATAGCGGTATCTATTGCGTCGATAATGCCCTACTACATAAATATCTGCCTAAGCTGTCGAATGATAACGCGCAAGCAGAGTACTATCTCACTGATATTGTCAAAATGGCAGTCGCTGATGGCATCGCTATTGCCGCTATCGAGCCTGAACATGCGTTTGAGATTGAGGGCGTCAATAACCGTCAACAATTAGCTAGTTTAGAGCGCTCTTGGCAGAATAAATTAGTCCATGACCTGCAAGTGGCTGGCGTACAGTTTGCCGATCCTACCCGCGTCGATATTCGCGGTAGTTTAACGGCGGGGCAAGATGTGTTTGTCGATGTCAATGTGGTATTCGAAGGCGACTGCGTGTTAGGTGATAACGTCTACATCGAAGCCGGCAATGTGATTAAAAACTCGCAAATCGGTAATGCTTGCTATATCAAGCCAAACTGCGTCATCGATCAAGCAAAAGTCGGTGCAGGCGTGGATATCGGTCCCTTTGCGCATCTACGTCCTAATACGGTGCTCTCTGACCATAGCAAAATCGGTAATTTCGTTGAGATTAAGAAGTCCGTCGTCGGTCAAGGCAGTAAGGTAAACCACCTAAGCTATATCGGTGATACCACTATCGGTACGGATGTCAATGTCGGCGCAGGGACGATCACTTGTAATTATGATGGCGTCAATAAGTCGCAGACTATTATTGAGGACAACGCCTTTATCGGTTCTAACTCAAGTTTAGTCGCGCCAGTGACTATCGGTCATACTTCGACAGTAGCAGCCGGTTCAGTCATCACTAAAGATGTCGATGCTAATGCGCTAGCACTGGGCCGAGGACGCCAAGTACAAAAAGACAATTTCCAACGTCCGACCAAAAAGTAGCAGTAGCTAAATAGTCGGCCTGCAACACGATACCGGCCAAAAATAAGCAGCGCGACAACACTTGTGGTGCTGCTTACTGCTATATGGTTTTAAAGAAATTTACCAGAATAGCTATCGAAATATCAAAGTATTGTCACTTTAAAATGAAAACATCGAATTTAAGGAATCACTATGTGCGGAATCGTAGGCGCGGTCGCTGAGCGTAATATCGCTAATATCTTACTAGAAGGGCTTAAACGCTTAGAATATAGAGGCTATGATTCTGCCGGTCTAACGGTGATTCGTAATAACGAACTACATCGTGAGCGCCAAGTGGGCAAAGTGCAAGAATTGGTCAATGCCGTGGCAGTCAATCCGCAGTTCTTTGATGGTCATATCGGTATTGCACACACGCGCTGGGCAACGCATGGCGAGCCGGCACAGCGCAATGCTCATCCACATATTTCGGGTAAAATAGCTGTCGTTCATAACGGCATCGTTGAGAACTACGCCGAGCTTAAAGAAGATCTCATTGCTAAAGGCTATGAGTTTACCTCACAGACTGATACTGAGGTGGTGGCTCATCTTATCAATGATTTATATAGCCAAAACGAGGACTTACTAGCAGCGGTTCGCGCCGTCATTCCTATGCTGCACGGCGCGTTTGCTTTAGGTATCGTTCATGTCGATTGCCCAGAGGAGCTTGTCGCGGTACGCCTCGGCTCGCCATTGGTCATTGGTGTCGGTATCGGTGAGAATTTTATTGCCTCTGATCAGTTGGCACTATTACCTGTCACCAATCGCTTTATGTACCTAGAAGAAGGCGATATCGCTAGCATTACGCGTGATAAGGTTACCGTTTATGCCGATGGCGCAGAGGTCAATCGTCAGATCAATGAGATTGACGCCCAGCAGCACAATGCCGATAAAGGCGAGTTCAAGCACTATATGCTCAAAGAGATCTATGAGCAGCCCGATGCCGTATCACGCACTTTAGAGATGGCGCTAGAGAGCAGTGTCACAAGCGAGCATACAAACCATGAAGCTCAAAATAGCTACCAATTAAAATCAGACTTTCTGCAGCGTCACGAGTCCAAGCTTGCCGATATCCGCCACATTCAAGTCATCGCTTGCGGTACGAGTTATCACGCGGGTATGGTGGCCAAATATTGGTTTGAGAACTTAACGCGCCTGCCTTGCTCGGTCGAAGTGGCGAGCGAGTTTCGTTACCGCAATCCGGTCGTCGTTGATCACTCTTTAGTGATTTGCATCTCACAATCGGGTGAGACAGCAGACACACTATCGGCACTGCGCGATACGCAAAAGCAAGCGCCTACCGGTCTTGTCAGCTTAGCTTTATGTAATGTACCGACCTCGTCGCTCGTGCGTGAGACTGATATTTATCTGCCTACGCATGCAGGCCCTGAGATTGGCGTCGCCTCGACTAAGGCATTTACCACCCAATTGGTGGCGTTGATGCTACTGGTGCTCAAGATTGGCGTTATCCAATCGCGTTTAGACGATGAGCGCTTAACGACTCTACTCGGCGCGCTACACAAGCTGCCTAGTCAGCTGTACGCTAGCCTCCATCTTGATGAAGATATCAAAGCGATGAGTACGAACTTCGAAGATAGAAAAAGCTGCCTATTTTTAGGCCGCGGTCTCCAGTTCCCGATTGCGCTTGAAGGTGCACTCAAGCTCAAAGAAATCTCCTACATTCACGCGGAAGGTTATGCTGCAGGCGAGCTAAAACATGGGCCATTAGCGCTAGTGGATAAGGACATGCCTATCGTTGTGCTCGCGCCAAAAGATAGTATGTTCGATAAGCTTAAAGCCAACATGCAAGAAGTGCACGCGCGTCACGGCGAGCTGTTTGTCTTTGCTGGCGAATCAAGCAAGATGGTAGCGGAAGATCGTCTGCATGTGGTCTATGTTCCCGATGTTTGCGAGGATCTTGCGCCTATCGTCTATAGCGTGCCTGTACAATTATTGTCCTATCATGTGGCAGTAATGCGCGGAACCGACGTCGATCAGCCAAGAAACTTGGCAAAATCAGTGACGGTCGAATAGTTCAAATCATAAAAACCGAGCGTAAAAAAGCCTCGCTACTGTCTTAATAGTAGCGAGGCTTTTTAATATATAGTATATGAGCAAGTTTTTAAGATCATAATAACCACTCATTTAAATATAAACATGATAAAAAAGGATAGTAAAATGGATGATGTAAAAATAGACGCTACCGATGTGACAGCCACTTGGGAAGCTGACGAGTTGCAAGTACGGGCTACGTTAGGTTCTGCAGGAGTAATAACACCTAATAAAATGGTCAGTATCAATGGTAAAGCATTTTTTGATGGTATGTTTGCTGGTCACTTCCCTTCACCACCAATAGGAGAGACGCTTGATTTTATTCCCATCCATATAGCAGATGGTAGTGCCATTTTTCAAGGTCGACCCGGTCAACAACATTACAATCCATTAGGCAGCGTACATGGCGGTTGGTTTTGTACTATTCTTGACTCTGCTGTTGCCTGCGCTATTCACTCAACCCTACCTGCTGGCAAAGGCTATACCACACTTGAGATCAAGGTAAATATGATTCGTGCCTTAACTAAAAATATCCCATTAGTACGTGCCGAAGCCAATACTATCCATGTCGGTCGGCAGACAGCGACTGCTGAAGGTCGCATCGTAGGGCCTGATGGCAAACTCTATGCTCATGCCACAACCACTTGTTTAGTATTTGATATGAAGTAGGCAAACTATTATGGCGACCTCTGCTAAGATTAAAAGCACTGAAAGCATGAATATAGAAAATGACACCACCGACCAAATAAAGATCATCTATGAAGATGAGTTTCTAGTAGCGATAAATAAAGAAGCGGGTCTACTCGTGCATCGCAGTTGGCTGGATAAAGGCGAGACACGCTTTGCTATGCAGCTCACTCGTGATGCGGTAGGGTGCCACGTGTTTCCCGTACATAGATTAGATAAGCCAACATCAGGCGTCTTATTATTTGCCAAAAGCTCTGAGGTGGCGCGTAGTCTTAGCGAAGCCTTTACTGCACATCAAGTTACCAAGCAATATTTAGCCGTAGTGCGCGGCTATCTACCAGAAAGTGGTACGGTCGATTATGCACTGAGCTTTAAGCCTGACGCCATCGCCGATAAGTTTGCCAACTTGGACAAACCCACGCAAGAGGCCGTCACCCATTGGCAATCTTTGGCTCAGATTGAGCTGCCCTTTGCGGTGTCAAAAAAGCATGATACAACGCGCTATAGTCTCGTGCGCTTAATCCCAGAGACGGGACGTAAGCATCAGCTGCGTCGGCATATGAGACATATCTTTCATCATATCGTAGGTGATACCAGCCACGGCGACGGACGGCATAATCGATTTTTTCGGAGTCAATATGGTTGCGCGCGTATGCTACTGCATGCGCAGACGTTAGCGCTTAGCCATCCTGTTACGGGTGAGCCGTTACTCTTAAAAGCAGGATTGGATGAGCAATGGATGAACGTTTTGGAGGAGTTTTCTTGGGTTGAGAGTGCTGAGGATTCAAGTCCCTAGTAAGGAATTGAAAATTAGGATACAGGCTACTGATAACAATAGCCTATATTATTTATAGCAGCTCAGTGTACATAGCAGTGTATTTTTTGAGGATGTTTTTTACATTGAGATGATAAACTCTAGCGCTACATTATGAATGACTAAAGGGGTAAGTTTTTTGTCTGAATTAAAAACCGTTGGGCTTTTTGTCATTACTGCATTAGCAGAGATTGTAGGTTGCTATTTGCCATACTTATGGCTGAGAGAGGGTAAGTCAATATGGCTGCTTGTCCCAAGCGCGCTTAGTTTGGCCGCCTTCGTTTGGCTGCTGACTTTACATCCAACCGCCGTTGGCAGAGTTTATGCCGCCTACGGTGGCGTATATGTAACGATGGCAATTCTATGGTTATGGGCTGTCGATGATATTCGACCAACGACATGGGACCTATTAGGTACATCAGTGGCACTTTTAGGCATGGCTATTATTATGTTTGCACCGCGCAATACATAGGCTATAACTCAACAGAACCACCTAATTAAGGGCATTAATCAATCAATAGACCATTCAAAATAGAACGCTTACTGGAACCCGTTTTACGAGACCTTAAGGCAATGAGCTTCATCAATGACGCCTAAGCTACCCCTAAACCAAACCCTTATAAAGAAAATAAATCCCCACTACAAATAATAATACCGAAAAACACTTTTTTAAAATCTCTGGCGATAAGATATGCGCCACCTTTGCGCCAAGCTTAGCGGTAAAAAAGCTCATGCTCGCAATACCCAAGAACGCATAAATATGCACAAAGCCAACAGTATTAGGCACATCAACTTGCTGCTGCATCCCAAAGAACATAAACCCTAACGCGCCAGCTATGGCAATCGGCAGGCCACACGCTGCTGAGGTGCCCACCGCTTTTTGCATGACGACATTATAGCGAGTGAGATAAGGCACGGTTAAGCTGCCACCACCAATACCAAAGATGGCAGACGCGATACCGATAACGCCGCCTGCCGCGAGTTGCTTAGGTTTTGACGGTAACTCAGTCTGAGCATATTCAAGTCCATCAATATTATCAGTCTGACTAGCGACTTTCTTTTTGACACCGAAAAACATCTTATAGGCGACCCACAGCAAAAACACCCCAACGATAAGCTGAAGATATAGCCCAGATATCTGCCCTGCTATCCCAGCGCCAAAAAAACAACCCAAGGCTAAACCGGGTGCTAGGTTTTTAAAGACCGGCCACATGACGCCGCCCTTTTTATTGTGTGCCATTAAGGAGCTGATCGAGGTGACGATGATAGTCGCCAGCGATGTACCTAGCGCGAGATGCATGATGTTGTCAGGGCTATAGCCCATTTGGGTAAAGACGATAAATAACAGCGGTACGATAATGGTGCCACCGCCCACGCCAAACAGTCCGGCTGCGAATCCTGCTAGCGCGCCTATAATTAAAAAAATGAGTAGTTCCACGGGATAGCATCTTCTTAGTTGAATGGTGATTAATGGAGTAATTATTAGGGGCCAGTCAGAGTCATCGTATACGCAAATGCTATTTCAAAAATATTTCGTGCGCAGCTATAAGCTAAGAGACAAAAAGAGTTTGGAAGACCTTCATACTTTAGACGGGTTCTACTTGACCGACGTAATGATAAGCGCGGTTAAAATATACCAAACTCTCATCTTGCCCACTTTGCGATTCTGGAGGTTTAATGGCGACCAATCGGCATATAAGCACACTATGCGTCCCTACTTCTTGAATGTGCTCAATCTCACAATCAAAGCTGACCAGCGCATCTTCTAAAATAGGCGCGCCTGTCGCAAGCTTAGTCCAAGACCCCTGCTCGAATCGCTGATCTGAACACAATTTAGAAGCAAAGGCGTTGGATATGTGTTCATGCTGGGCGCTGAGTACATTGACGCTCAAGACTTTATTATCTACAAAATGCCCGTGTGAGCGCGCCGCCTGATTCATGCAGACCAGCAGTGTCGGCGGGGTATCGGTGACGCTACATACCGCAGAAGCGGTAAACCCATGAGTTCCAGATGGGCCGTTTGTGGTAATCACATTGACCGCCGTGGGTAATAACGCCATGGCATCTCTAAAATCAGTGGCTTCAATCCTATCTTTCATCATTGCTGCAATTCCAAATTTTAAGTTGATAAGCATATTTGTATTAGTATGCTTATAACTGAGGCCACGCGCACGCTTAAACAAGCTCGTAATTGTTAAGTTTTGCTAAACGCTCAGCTCTTGCCGCACGATTGCCGCGCCTGCGCTCAGCGCTGCTAGCTTGCCGCGCGCCACCTCACGAGACAATGGCGCCATGCCGCAGTTGGTCGACGGATAGAGCTTATCAGCATCGACGAATTGTAGCGCTTTACGTAAGGTATCCGCGACTTGTTCCGGAGTTTCAATCTCGTTGGTGGCAACATCGATAGCACCGACCATCACTTTTTTACCACGAATAAGCTCAATCAGCTCCATCGGCACGTGCGAGTTTTGACACTCAAGCGAGACGATATCGATATTAGAGTGTTGCAGCTTTGGAAAGGCTTGCTCGTATTGACGCCACTCTGAACCCAGTGTCTTCTTCCAGTCATTATTGGCTTTGATACCATAGCCGTAGCAGATATGCACCGCCGTCTCGCACTTTAAGCCTTCGATAGCGCGCTCTAATGTGGCGATACCCCAGTCATTAACATCATCAAAGAACACGTTAAACGCCGGCTCATCGAACTGGATAATATCCACGCCCGCCGCTTCTAATTCGCGCGCCTCGGCGTTAAGGATTTTGGCAAACTCCCATGCGAGCTTTTCACGGCTTTTATAATGGCTATCATACAGCGTATCGATCATGGTCATGGGACCAGGTAGCGCCCATTTGATTGGCTTATCAGTTTGTGCCCGCAAAAACTTGGCGTCATCAACGAAAACGGCTTTGGGCCGGCTCACCGCATCCACCACTGTCGGCACACTGGCTTCATAGCGGTCACGAATTTTGACGGTTTTACGATTCTCAAAATCCACGCCATCGAGATGCTCAATAAAGGTGGTGACAAAATGCTGACGGGTCTGCTCGCCATCACTAACGATATCGATGCCAGCGTGTCTTTGCTCCTGCAACGTCAGACGTAGTGCATCCTGTTTGGCCTCGACTAATTGCTCGCCTTCTAGCGCCCAAGGCGACCAAATCTTCTCAGGTTCGGCCAGCCAAGAGGGTTTTGGCAAGCTGCCTGCGGTTGAGGTGGGTAATAATAATGTCATAATATTCACTGTCTCTATTTTTTGTTATTTAAATCATTAAGCCGCGCGTTTTTTCACGCTATCATTGTCTAGCACAAAGCTTGCTGCCCACTCATCAAGGATAGTTTGATACGGTTTGATAAAGTCATCTTGGGTAAACTTGCCTTGCTTCACCGCCATTTGACTGCGCTCCTCGCGATCATAGACAATCTGCGTTAGCGAGTAATCTTGGTACTTTAAGCTTGGCTGATATACCTGAGCTGCTGTCGAGTTGGCATTATAAATCTCCGGGCGATAGATCTTCTGAAAGGTCTCCATCGTGCTAATGGCGCTAATCAGCTCAAGATCACTGTAGTCGCTGAGCAAATCGCCGGCGAAATAAAACGCCAATGGCGCAACGCTGCCCGCTGGCATAAAGTAGCGCACGGTCAGACCCATCTTATGAAAATAGTCATCGGTGAGCGAATACTCGTCCTGCTTGTATTCCACACCTAATACCGGATGCTGATTGCCTGTGCGCTGATAGGTCTTGGTGCTCGACACACTCAAGCAAATCACCGGCTGCTTATCAAACTGCTCGAGGTACACCTCTGAGCGCAGTAAATGCTGAAATAGCTTGCCATGCAGCACGCCAAACTCTGCTGGCGGCGGCAATGTTGGGTGGCTATCAAAATGCTCTGGTAACACAATACTAAAATCATAATCGCGCACATAAGAGGAAAAGCTATTACCGATCATCCCATCGATACGCTCATTAGTCTTATGATCGACAATAGTGGTTTTTAAGGTTTCAATAACGGGGAAAGTGTCGCCATTGCCCTCAACATCCAAATCAGCGGAGATGATATCGACCTCTACCGAGTAACGATCGGCGGTTGGGTTATCCCAATGCGCTAGATCATTAAAGCGATTGTTTATCATAGTTAAGGTCTTGCGCAGATTCTCTTGACGATTCTCACCGCGTGCTAAATTGGCAAAGTTCGTCGTCAGCCGCGTGCTATCTGCTGGCTGATAGTCTTCATCGAAGCGAATGCTGGATATAGAATAGGTAAATGGCTGAGTCATGATTGTCCCCTTTGCTACTCTGATGGGCAGTCTGCCAAAGCATCAGATAAAAGCTAATTTGTGTATGGGATGAATCATACCTAAAGTACAACATGAATAAAAACGATACTATTTTAATATAAGATGAAAAAAATTCAGGTTAATGGTTAAGTTATAATACAGATGAAATAGTAGAGGTTTATATCAAGATTTAGAGAAGCCGTTATTAAGCTAACTTATCTACAAGAATTTATTGTGACAAATAAAATAGCCCTACATAAAAACCCCGCTACTGTAAGCAACAGTAGCAGGGTTTAGATATTGGTAATTTTTAACTATTAAACCATTCTAAAATTACGCACCAAAGACTTTCATACGCTCATCTAAGGGCTTAAACTCTTTGTCGCCTGCTGGCTGCTCAATGCTACCGAACACAAGCTGCGCGTTCAACTCCCAGTCATCATTTAGGTTCCAAGTGCTACCCACTTCCTTATCGATAACGGGATTGTAATGTTGTAAGTTGGCACCAATATCTAGGCTAGCTAGCGCCGTCCAGATTTCATACTGGTGCATTGCACTAGTTTGATGAGCCCAAATAGGGAACTTATCAGCGTATAAAGGAGCTGCCGCTTGCATATCACGGACGACACTATGATCTTCAAAGAACATCACTGTGCCTGCACCTGCTCTAAAACCATCTAGCTTTTGCTTTGTCGAAGCAAATTGCTCATCATCATTGACGATAGTACGTAGCTTGTCTTCAGTGATATCCCACAGCTTTTTGTGATCATCACCAAATAACACCACGACGCGTGTTGATTGAGAATTAAATGCAGAGGGCACATGTAGTACTGCATGTTCAACGAGTTTGACGATCTCATCGTTGGAGACGGGTAACTCGCTACCTAAAGCATAGATAGAACGGCGTTTTTCAACTAGTTTTTTTAGCGTTTGTAAATCTGACATATATTTTCTCCAATAAGAATTTGATTAAAAATAAAATATGGAACTTAATTTAATGAAGGTATTGTAAAGAAGTTTGGACTCAAGCCATATTCTCTTTTTGTAATTGAACTAACCAATACCTTACAATTTAGAAGTTAATTTAACAAATTGTATTTTCTAGCTTTTCTTTAGCCCTTAAAACCTTCTGGTAATTCAGGGGCAGGCAGACGTTTCATATCTGAGTCAACGTTACCAAAGCGCTCATGGCCGTTGTTCCAGTCAATAATAGATTGCTCAATCTCTTCTTTATTGTCCGCGACAAAGTTCCACCAGAGCAGCACTTGATTATTGAGCGGCTCACCACCGATAAACATCACGCGAGTGCCTTTTTTGGCGACTAATTTGATGCTGCTGTTATTCGCGACATCGCTATCGTGGAAGCGAAATAATTGATCTTGCTTACAAACGTTACCTTCAGACTCAATCTCACCTTCTGAGACTAAGATGCCGTACTCAAAACCCGGCTCTAACGTTAGCGTCACTTCACCGTCCTCAAGCCAATAGACATCAATACCGACCATTTTTGAGTACTGAATAGTAGGCGCCTGATGACGATCGCCTGCCGCTGTAGTATAGCTACCAGTCGTCAGGATCATCTCGACATTACCCTCTGTCCAAGTTGGCAGCTCAGGATAATGATGAAAACCGCGCTCGATTTTTTGATCGGTAGGCAGAGCGATCCATAGCTGTACCATGCTCAACGCGCGCGCTGCATCCGGTGAGCCGCCCGTATCGGGAAATACGCTTTGTTCGGTATGGCTAATACCTTGATTCAGACCTGTGCCTGCGGTCATGACGTTGACTTGGTTTTTGGTGATGACTTGCTCATTACCTAAGCTGTCTTTGTGCAGCACCTCACCATTGAGCATCCAGCTGAAGGTTTGCAGATTAGTATGGGGATGACGACCGACTTGCATGCCGCTCTCATCAGGACCGAATTCGGCGGGGCCAGCATGGTCCAAAAAGCACCAAGCACCGATAGGTTTTTTGCCCGTATTAGGTAATAAACGGGCGATAGGAATACCGCCAACGTCTGCTAGTCTTGGTTCTAGGGTTTGAATACTCATCATCCACCTCTTATTATTCGTTGTCGATTATTAAGATAAAATAGCTATAGACGTGATATAGCATATAGCTATTTTAATGACATCAGTTGTGAAGTTATAATCTAAGCTGCCGCATAAGTACGCTGCCCCACGAGGCACCACAACATGGAGCATTACTACACGGGGCACTATTACATGGGCACTTCCATAAGCAGTACGCGAGCGTCTTCATTGGCATCCATCGTAAAGCTCTTAGTATCCCAAATACCGAGCCCATCACGAGTATCTAATGTGTTACCGTTAATGGTCACTTGACCTTCTAGTACTAACACATAGACCCCGTTATTGGTATCTTTTAGCTCATAAGTTTCGGTGACGCCTTTATCGAAGCGACCCATATGAAACCAAGCGTTTTGATGAATCCACACGCCAGCATCATCTGCATTAGGTGACAGCACTTGATTAAATTCGTTGTGCTTTGGCTCTTCGTCTATACGTAGCTGCTGATAGCGTGGCTCAACGCCGCCCTTGTTCGGCATGACCCAAATTTGTAAAAACTTCACAGGCTCATTATTATCAGCATTCATTTCACTGTGCGTGATACCGGTACCCGCTGACATCACTTGGATCTCTCCAGTCTCGATGATACCGTTATTACCGATATCATCACCATGTCCAAGCTTACCCGCTAGCGGGATACTAATAATTTCCATATCGCGATGCGAGTGCTTACCAAAGCCTTGACCGGCGATCACTTGGTCGTCGTTGATGACGCGAAGAGCACCAAAGCCCATACGCTCAGGATTGTGATAGTTAGCGAAGCTAAAGGTGTGACGGCTTTTGAGCCAGCCGTGATCCGCATTACCACGAGAGTCTGCTGCATGATAGATGGTTTTCATAAATTATCCTTATATTTGTGTGGCTTGTTTAAGCTATGGGTCTATTATAATTGTTAACCATAGGCAGATAAACAGCACTAACAACAAATAACTATTCTTATAATAAGAACAATAGATAATTTTTATAAAGACACCGCTGCTAGCACTTACCTGTTTTTCGGTCTATGCTATTTGCTGTCTATAACTAGCTATCTATACTAGTAGTATTTATGATTATCGACCGAGTAAGAGCCTGCTCCGTGCGCAAATAATAATAAAAAACCACCAGCAATAGCGATATTTTTCATAAACATCGTCATCTGTGTCTGATCGCCAAAATCGCTGTGAAATAAGAGCGCGGATATCACATTGAACCCTATAAATAAGATAGCGACAATTCGAGTCTTAAAGCCAATAAGAATAGCAATGCCGCCGAGCAGCTCAAGTATAATGACCAACGGTAGCATCAAGGCTGGTACTCCCATAGACTCCATGTAACCTTGGGTTCCAGCATAGTCAGTGATCTTATTAAATCCCGACACGATAAAAATTAGCGATAAGAACACCCGACCTAACAACATACTAATATCTTGAAATCTTTCCATAATGGCTCTTCCTCTATTTCGATATTGATTTTATACCTTGATTTATAATACACCTTATATAAGCCGCCTAATACCAGAATGTGACGCCCTTATATTTACCCTTTAGATTAGGGTTTGTTATGATTCTTATAATATTTCTATTTACCAAGTATAGCACCTAACTTACAGCACTTAACTTATGCCAGCCAATAAAAAGCGCTGACTGATTATCATATCCAGTCAGCGCTTTTTATTGGCCGTATTATTTGAAGATATCTCTCAAATAACCTTATTCACTTATAGTCGATATCTCACTAGCGAGCCTTTTGGTCTTATATCTTGCTTCAGCTAACGTCATCTTGCTTTGAGCAACCACAGTCAGCACGCACGGCTGACTCAGATAGTCCGTTTTGACAAAGAGCATGTTGCCCGATGTGGCCTCTACAATGGTAATCTCACACTGACCTTGCTGCATCTGACTAGCAGATGAATCGCTGAGCGCCGAAAGCGTACTACTCATCGCTGCAAACTTATCTGCTTGATTGCTCAGCTCGTTGACAGAAAAACAACTAATAGGAAAGCCATCAGTGGTACACAAAGTCACGAGCGCAATCTCTCTATTCGTCTCACAAAGATCTTTGATACAACGTGAGAGTGCCACTTTTGCTTGGGAGTTTTCATTTGCCATAATCGTATCTAACATTACTGTTCATTATTGAGAGTATTAAAAAGTTGCAACAGACCAATAGCTGACTCTCGGCTTCTAGGGTCGGTATTGATGATTGGCGCGACTACATTATGATGCATGAGTACGGCTCTAACCTCTTGTCCTAGTGCCGCTAAGCTTATAGCGTCAGCGTCCTCACAGTGGGTGACCCCTACAATACAAGTGGTCTGGTTTTTCTCTGGAGCAAAAAAAGTAAGCAGCTTGTCCAAATTATTATAATCAGGGATGTCGCCGTACTTAATCAAAATAAGCAGACCCCATAAAGAGCGATTGACAAATTCCCATAAAAAAGAATAACGCTCTTGCCCTGGTACGCCATAAATACCTAATGCCATATCATCGGCTAAGGTGATACGTCCATAGTCGATACCGACGGTCGTATATTCTTTACCTATATCAATACTGGACTTTGCTTCGGTTTCAAGAGGACTTATCTCGCTTAAAGTCTTGACCAACCGAGTTTTGCCAGCACCTACTTCCCCAATTATCGCTAGTTTCTGATAGTCCACTTTTTATCCCATTCCTAAAAATCTTTTAATCGCACCATAAAACCTGCTCGGTTTTTTGGTTGGTGTCTCTTGCCGCTTTGCAGGCTTCGGCGCAGTATTAATCGCAGGCTCGCTCACCGTTAGTATTCCCGTTGACTCAAAATCTTTGATAATGTCAGTGATCTGCTGATAAGTCCCAAACTCCCCACTTGTGACTAAGCTGTCGAAGGGATAAGGGCTTTTGGTCAATTTGACGCACAAACTCATGATAAGCTGAGGCTGATCGGTACGATTGAGATCCGGCCATGCCAGTAGTCTGAGGTGCTTGCCGTCGTAATGGTGAGTCGCTACAGTATTGGTTTTATCTAAAGTGATAAAATCTTGCAGACGTCTTTTTTGCTCATCTGTAAAAGTACTCAGCGTCTGTTGATGATGTTCGATAAATGTCTTAAAAATAGGGCCTTGATCGATAAAATCAAAGACACTGACTCTCCAACTATCAAAGCTACGATTCGTCACTTGTTCGCTGACAAACACCCACAGATCTCTATGCCGAGGGTCAGCCGCTACCTTTGCCATTAGATTATCTATCTCAATAGCAGGCCCTTCTAACACTTGCACGTATTGGCCGTGGCGATAAGATAAAATACCAGTGATTTGCGCGGCCGGATTGCGTTTGCGAGACATCTGCACGATGTTTGACAAACCCGCAGGTAGAGTGATACCGCGCTCGTTAGCAGTCGTTCTACTGACATACGCAATACATTTCATGTTGCCCTCACTTAAATAAGGCATATAAAGTAGCTCGGTCAGTTATGTCGCTAGCTACTGATAGTTAAAGGGTAAGTATTGAGTCATCACTTTTTGAAGTATAAGCAACAAGCAATGACTCAATAACGAGAAGCGTGGTTCTATAGCCCATTCATGATATAACGGTCATCCATCAAAAACGCTACAAGGATAAACTTTTCTGGCGTACTGCTGGTGCGAGGCTGCACAACAATATTAAAAAAGCATCCTAGTAGCGCTGTAACCTGTTTACATCGGATCGGCTATCGCTTATTTATACTTCCAGCTTAGCTTCGATGCCTTGTACTTTACGACGAGCCAGAGCTAGGTTTGATTTGGCTTTATCAAGCACTAAGTACAAAAATAGACCTTCGTGCTGCGCCGCTGGACGAATGATATGAATCTGCGAGCTTAGAGTGATTAAGATATCGTCAATCTCACCTTGAATATCTAGGGATTTCATCGTTGCCATTTTGGCTTTGACCACTTGCGAGTTACCTGCAGCTGCTAGCTCTAAATCAACACCGCCACCAGCCATACCTAGTACCATGCCTGACATGTAGTCGACAATACAGGTACCCATAGCGCCGTCTACTTCCATTAATTCTTTTAAAGATTGATCGATATTTGACATTTTATTTTCCTAATTACTTACGATTTATGAAGCACATATGCTTTATATTTATAATAAAGTGATTTTTTGCGCCGTATTTTGTCTAAAATTACTATTGTGAGCTGCTCATTGTTCGTTAATAATAAGTCTAGACTTTGGTTAATTTTCCTAAACTATCTTGCCTTACCTATTAGGCAATTTACATGGTAGCTTTAGTGCCTGCTATTATAGTAACTAAGTCAACTATTAGCATCCCTATAACTAACCAGTCATCGTTAGATGACTACCGCTTAGAGAAAAACTCAATAATTATTGGCTTTTTATAACCTTTGAGAGGCGTTCTAGTAGCCGAATTAATTATCCAAAACGGCTAAATACGTTTTACTTCTAATCAACTATCGCTCGATAAAATAACTAAATAGTGGTTGGCTAAACCATGAAAAATGCTCGACTAGCGACTCATAAATATCTTGTCGATTAGATAAAGAATGCATTTTAGATTGCTGTAGCCTAAAGCAAAGCCATATGGAAGAAGCAATGGAGGAAAGTACAAGAGACTTTCACTGAAACGAAGGTGTTTGAACGTGCATCTAATAATGAAGCAGTTAATAAGGTAGTTGAAGCTTATTACTCAGGTTTTCTACAAAACGATAGAGGCGATCTATCTCGTAGATCGCCTCTATTACTTTTATTCTTCTGCTAGAGTTGATTCCTTAGCTAATGAATCAATTAACACTTAGTTAATAACGCCACTGACACCAACGCGGACACTTGCACCGCCCTCGGAGTCTGCTGCGACACCACCGGTCAAGCTCCATCTACCACTAACCGCAGTATGACGTAGCGAAGCACCGACTGCGTTTTCGCCTCTATGGAAGCCTGCTCCTACCGCATAAGTGAACTTACCCGGCACGTAAGGCGCTGACTCTAGTGCTAAAGTCGCAGCAATACCGGCTCTAGATTCTTTTTCGACATCATCGATTCTATAGCCCAGCTCATTGAACGCACTGCCAAAGTTACTCTCAACGGCTCTGAGCTGACCGACGTTGACCGCATCTTTAGGCGCTATACCATCTGCAACACCAGTGACCGTTTGACCACCAGCATTAATACCCTGATCGGCAGTAATACTAGGCCCGTTGACAATGGACAAGCCATTATTATTCACTGTCGTGTTGCCTGCGGTGAGGGTGTTCGCCGTGACGCTAGTGACCTTTAGGTTTTGAGAAGTGGCGACTTTAATACTGCCATTATCATCACTTAACACGATATTGTCTCCAGTCACAAAGTTGGCGGTATTGCTACTTTGATTGACGGTCTTGACGTTCTTACCATCGATTTGAGTGACAAGGGACTGCATAGCACTATCGGCTCTGACTAAGCTTGCTTTGGTAATGTCGCTAAGATCAACCGCATAGTTGGTAATGTTATTGTCGTCTTTGAGACCTGCGGTAACCGTCATAGCAGTAGAGCCAGCTGAGGCACTAGCTCCATCAGCATGAATGACATAAGTATCTTGGCCATCAGCACTTAAGGTTTTTACTACTGGTGCTATATTAGTGCCATTAACAAACACTGGTTTGGCACTAGCGACGGCGGTTCGTACATCGTTGATATTTGCCGCGTTGGTGCCGACTATACCGCCACTTGCTACGTTGGTGATCTGAGTGCTGCCAGCATCGATACCACTCGCTGTAACGCTAGGCCCTGTTGACCCATCGTTGCCTGTAAAGCTCAAGCCGTCTTGGTTAATTACCGTGCTATTACCCTTGTTATCACTGGCGCTTAGACCATTAGCGCCATAAGAGGTACTACCCTCGGCATTAGTCACCGTACTGCCTGCGGTAGTAAGCGTGGTGCTATTGCCTTTGCCATCATCAACAGTGACACCGTTAGTGCTAAGCGAAGTGTTACCTGCTTTAACGCTAGTCACATTGAGGTTGTCGGCTGTGGCGACAATGTACTTAGTAGAGCCGTCTTGGTTTTTGTCTTGAGTCACGGTAATATTCTTACCCTGCTCTACTGTAGTTTTTGCTTGGACAGCAGCGGTATTCACTGACTTGATAGCATCGTGGATATTGTCTTTGCCAGTATCTCCTATGTTGGAGGTAGTGATGATGCCGCCGTTATTGACCGTACTGCCGCCCATAACGTTAGTTAGTGCATTGGCCGCATTATACAGCTGACTACCATTGACAACCTCTGTACTACCTGCGGCGATATCACCAGCTGCAACATTGCTAATCTTATTATTACCGTTATCTAGACCGTTATTGGTCAGTCTAACGACTTGATTGCTACCACCCTTGAGCGTAACACCACTATCATTAAGCAAAGTATTGCCAGTAGTCACGCTACCTTTACTCCCTAGATCGAGAGTATCGCTCAGTACTACTTCAACCTTACCTTCGTTTTCTTGAGTGGTGATGTTAGCGTTAGAGCCGATCACCTCTACTGCTTCGCCTAGGTTTTTTTGTACCGTTTTGCCATCAGCAGCTTTGATACCGAAACCTAGGGTAGTGACACTGCCGCTAAGCTGACTTAACTGTTCTTGGGTTGCTGCGACGCCGCCAGTATAAGTAGCGCCAGCATCAAAGGTGGTGTTAGAGAGGTTAGACACTGTGCCAGTGTTACCATTAATTTTGACAGCACTAGCCTTAGTACCCCCTACATTAATGGTGTCAGCTAATTTAAGAGTGATACCATCATTTGATCCAAGCGCGGTGGTGGTTAGGTTAGCGTCAGTATTAAACTTAATCTCTTCGCCTAAAGCGAAGGTCTTTTTAAGTTTGTTGTTGACGTTGAAGTTGATGCCTTTGGCGATATTGGCAGTGTTGCTAATAGTACGACCATCAAGGTTGCCTAATGCCGAGCCTACGTTATTGAAAGCAGGAGCATTCGTTCCACTATTAGTGCCATCATCTAACACATAGCTTGGTGGGGTATAAATGTCGGTGTCCGCATCATAGCTGCCGCCTAATGCAGTAGTGTTACCGACAACGTTTTGGTTGGTGTCAAACAGCTGGCTGCCATTAATGGCATCGGTTGAGCCTGCTTCAACAGCTCCAACGCCTACGCTTGTGAGCTTGTCGCCGCCGACGTCAAGACCGTTAGCGCCGCTGGTGAGAACGGTGTTGTCTCCTGAGGTATCGCCAATAGTGACTTGGGTGAATTCAACTTCGTCTTTGGTGGAGACGGTTAAGGTGGGGACACCTTCTGTGCTATCTACAAGGAAGTTGATGTTTTTGCCTGAGTCAATCGCTACTCGATCTCCCGGCCCGATGTTGGTAGTACCACCATTAAAGGTGGTGCCGCCGTTTTGTCCAACCGTGATACCCCAACCTGCATTGGCGACATCACTGACTGATTTTAGCTGGTCTTCTGTCGCCGCTTGGCCTGAGATGAAGTTACTTGGATCAAAGCTTTGATTGGTTAGACCACTGACAGTGCCTACACTACCGTTGATAGTGATAGGGTTATCCGTTGGTGCACCTACGTTAATAGTGTTGGCAAGTCCTAGGGTAATGCCATCATTTGATCCAAGCGCGGTGGTGGTTAGGTTAGCGTCAGTATTAAACTTAATCTCTTCGCCTAAAGCGAAGGTCTTTTTAAGTTTGTTGTTGACGTTGAAGTTGATGCCTTTACCAATGTCGCCCGTATTCGTTGATACTTGTTTATCAACCGCCCTTAACTGACTAACATTGACCGCATCCGTATCCGCGCCGCCCGCTGCTACATTGGTTAAACGCCGCTCATTACCAGCGCTGCCGACACTGACGACATTGCTACCCGTGGATGTTCCTACTACAGAAGTGGCACCAGT
>NZ_JBQQER010000009.1:0-110640 GCF_052259045.1 Psychrobacter sp. 1Y11 | reverse complement strand
CATATTTAAAACGAATTTAAACTCTCGAGTTTAAGCAAGTTTCGCCTCAAGTATTAGTTTACTTGGGGTTTTTTTGTTTTTAAGTTTTGATGCATTATGAACGAGGCGTACTCATTATAATAGGGTCACTTCTTCTATTACACTAAGTATCGGACATTAACGGTATTAGTGAATCAATATTTTTCTCAGAATTTTACTATCAATACCTTAAAATATTTTTTTAAAATAATTAGCCCTATTTCATCTTAGCCAATAGTGACTCACCTATTTTTGAGTAATCAGCAGCGCAAAATAAAGCTGCTCACGTCGCAACCATTGGCTAGTCTTTTTATATGACAATCAAAACATGTGATAAGTATAATCACATGTCAAGGAAACGCTATGGCTTTTCGCCCCCCGTTAAAACAGTTACATATCAAGACTCAAGATACAGGGTTTTTTGAGGGTCTCAATCGCTTTGTGGTTTTGACCGCTCTAATATTAGTGACTTTAGTAGTGGCTTGGATATTAAGCGATATCGAGCGCTCTGGTATTACGCTCAGCGCTATAAAAAACTGGTCTTATGCCAATCTCAATGGTTATTACACTTACGCTATCGCCTTTTATATTATTGTCTGTTTAACCGTCATACTTTGGCCCTCATTTGGACGTACTAAACTTGGCAATGATCCCAAGGGTAAGCCTGAATTTTCAAACTTTTCATGGTTTTCGATGATTTTTGGTGCCGGTATCGGTATTGGGGTATTGACTTATAGTGCTGCCGAGCCGCTTTGGCATCTAGCCAGTAACCCTGAGACTATCATGTCAAAAGATCTAATTATGGCTGCGCTAAATAGTAATAACATCAAGCTATCTGAAGGGGCGGATGTCTTTGCTGTTTATCAAGAGCAAATTGCGGCCAACACGATAGCGCCTATTGAGGGCGTAGTGATGCCGAGAAGCGCGGAGGCCTTAACAGCCGCTTATCGCTATTCTTTTTTGCATTGGGGCGTTGCTGCTTGGGCGACTTATAGTTTAGTGGGTATCTGTTTGGCGTTTTTTAGTTACGCCCGTGGCTTACCACTAACGATGCGCTCTGCTCTCACGCCACTATTTGGCAAGCATTTAGAGGGCAAGCTTGGCGATATCATCGATATCTCGGCGGTGATTGCCACTATCTTTGGTATCTCGCAAACCATTGGCGTTGGGCTCAGCACCTTTGCGTCAGGCTTGTACAGCATTACCGGAGCGGAGTGGCTAGTGACTAGCACAGTCAGCCCAGAGCCCACGACTGGCGCGTTATTGCTGTCTTTATTTATAGTCATGTGTTTATCGACTGCCTCGGCTCTATCGGGAGTGGGACGCGGGGTAAAATGGCTCAGTAATATAAACATGGTATTGTCTATCCTACTACTGGCTTTCTTTTTGATCTTCGGTGCGACGATGTTTGCCTTAGAAATGCTCGGTAAAGGTATTTTTAACTATATCGTCAACCTACCGGCGATGATGTTTACGGTTTGGGATCCAAGTACAGAGCTTGGCGGTTGGCAAACCAGCTGGTCTATTTTTTATTGGGCGTGGTGGATCGCTTTTGCCCCATTCGTTGGTATGTTCTTAGCGCGTATCTCCAAAAACCGTACCATTCGTGAGTTTGGCTTGATAGGTATCGTGGCCCCTAGCCTGACGCTATTTATTTGGTTCTCTTTAATCGGTGGTACGGGTATCGATTTGGAGCTAAGCGGTATCGCAGGAGGTCAGATATTCGACTCAGGCGTAACCGCACAACTGTTCGAGATCATCGGCTTTATGCTACAGCCGGCTATGGCTATTGGCGTTTCTGCTATGGTAGTGGTACTACTACTCACTTATTTGGTTACCTCAGCGGATTCTGCGATATTAGTCGTCAATATTATCAATGCGGCAGGTAAAATCAAAGTCAAGAATAGAGCCAAGCACATACTGATATGGATTGTCGCCCTGACCGCAGTGATTGCCGCACTGCTTCTTGCAGGCGGACTAGATGCCATTACTTCTGCCATGATTATCGCGGCTGTGCCCTTCTCTTTTATTATTATCTTAATGGCGATTAGCTTATTAAAAGCGCTTATTGTCGATCTCATACAAGCGCGTAAGTCCTAAAGCCTTGGATCTAACAATATCGAATTTAAGCTCTTCTGACCCCAAGTAGTGATCTACTTGGGGTTTTTGCTCTTATTTAATGGGCTATCTTTTAATCCATTCTTTTTTTAAGCCCACCTTTCTTTCAAGCTACCTTTTGACTCCTCCCTAGTTCAACATTTTGCATCCCCTTAATTACCTCAGTACAGCTGAATATTTTCATCATTCTTTTTAAAGAATAATTAAATCTCTTTACTATCACTAAAGCCTCTGTCTTGTTTACAAAAAAATAAAGCTGACCATTTGGTCAGTTATTCTTTATAAATCATAAACTTAGCAATCGACCTCTTCTTTAATTATCTATATGTCTGATTTCATTCGTTAATTTAGTATTGTCAGCACCTTTAGAACGTGATTAACTGTTTCAGATTGTTAACAAACATTGCAACGAGTAACTCAATAATCTTTTAACTGGCTGCTATTTAAAGTACTGCCGTCTTTAGCACTTGCAGCAATTATCAGTATTCTTCGCCGCTATTAACCAACGGCTTGTCATGATTATTAGCCGTTATGGCAAAACAAAAACTTCGTTCCTAAAGCTAAAGACTAGCTTTTTTATTGAATAATTTTTGTACATTGAAGCAGCTCACGATAGGCAAATATGACACCCAACGACTGTACATAAAGGAGTATTACTGTGCGTTATCACACCTCAATCGAACTACCTTCTGTAGCTCAACTCAAAAAGCCTCGCTTAAATGTTAAGCGCTCTGTTGCCAAACCTTTAACCACTGTTCTCATCGCAGTGATGGCTCTAGCAGGTATGAGCCACTCACAAGCCAAGGTATTATTCTCAGATACGAGCGTCTCACTGCTGTACGGCGAGGATTACAAGTTGGCGAAAGATGGCGAGCTGACCACGCTCACTCTTGAGCATGCTTCCACGCATACTTGGGGCGGGGTGTTCTTCTTTGTTGATCGCCTGCAAGGCGCTAGCGATAACGAGAAAAGCCGAGCCAAAGATATCTACGGCGAGCTGGCTCCTAAGTTCAAAGTGGCGACCTTTGATGATAGCTATATCAAGCAAGTCAACTTCGCCGCTCAATATGAGTTTGGTTCCAACTCCAGCGGCTTTAGCCAAGACAACTATATGGTTGGGGTCGGTGCTGATTTGGACGTACCTATCCCAGGTATGAAATATGCTTCTGCCTCCTTATATCACGTCTTTAACAACAACTCTGGCCCTAATGACGCCGATGATCAGCAGATTACTTTGACTTATGGCTGGGAGAAAAACAACTTCGTCATCGATGGCTATGTTGATTACTCCTTCAACAATGATGACTTAGAAGATCAGCTACATATCAATCCGCAGATTAAGTACAACTTACAACAAGCACTAGGCATCGATAATCGTATCGAAGTCGGTATAGAGTACAGTTATTGGAGAAATAAATTCGGTCTAGATGGCGTCAATCAGAGCGTTCCTAGTGCCTTAGTAAAAGTGCATTTCTAAGTCCCAGTATGGTTAATTGAAAATAAAACTGTCATAAATTGAAAGGCGCTACTGGTATAAATTTTCCTTGCGTGCTGCTGACACAGAGGCTGCGCAAAATTCATCCCCGTAGCGCTACAACATTTTTATATTGAATCTACTCTAGTACTATTTAAATAATGTTAGATAACGTCTACTCCTCATTCAAGCCTTATGGTCGAATGAGGGTTTTTTATGATTACAATCTCATAAAATAAGTAAACTTCTGAATCTCGATGCTTATCGTTGTAGAATACTAAGTGTAGCGAGCAGCTAATATCTAACGCAAATACTAAGTGTGTGTTTCGCTTTGAATGACTATAAACCACTCCTAAAAATGGACTTTCTATGACTCACAATCTCCCTAAAGCCTCGCTAGGCTACTTCCCTACGCCCTTGATCGAATTGACACGCTTAAGCGCAAAGCTTGGCGGCCCAAAAATCTATATGAAGCGCGATGATAATACCGGACTGGCACTCGGCGGTAATAAAACCCGTAAGCTTGAATACATCATGGGTGATGCCTTAGCTAAAGGCGCGGATACCGTGATTACCGCAGGCGCTATTCAGTCCAATCATTGCCGGCAAACTGCTGGCGCTGCGGCAAGTTTAGGGCTTGAGTGCCATCTGGTATTGGGCGGCGAAGAGCCTACTCAGCCACAAGGCAATTTGCTGCTTGATAAGGTATATGGTTGTCATATCCACTGGGCAGGCGAAAACCGTAAAGGTGAAGATATCCCAGCCCTCGTTGAACAATTAAAAGCTGAGGGTAAAAAACCCTATATCATTCCCTATGGCGGCTCCAACGAGCTTGGTGCTGTGGCCTTTATTGAGGCTTATAAAGAGTTAGACTCTCAGCGTAGAGACTTGAATGTAACCTTTACTCATATTATCTTTGCTTCTAGCTCTGGCGCGACTCAAGCTGGCTTAATTATTGGTAATAAAATTTTAGAGACGAATTGTCAGCTAGTCGGTATTAATATTGATAAGGGTGAAATGGATAAAGTGCCGTTTGATGAGCATATTATTAGCTTAGCCAATAGCACTGCTCAGTTAATTGAAGCCGATTATCAGTTTACTGCAAACGATCTGATACTTAATTCTAACTATGTCGGCGACGGGTACGGCGTGATTGGCGAGCTTGAAAATGAAGCCATCGCAATGACTGCGCAAAACGAAGGCATCTTGTTAGATCCGGTTTACACGGGACGAGCTATGGGCGGACTCATTGACATGATACGTACAGGGCAAATCAAGTCAGAGGATACTGTGTTGTTCTGGCATACCGGCGGCGCGCCTGCGTTATTTGCCTACGCAGAGGATTTAGATATACGTTAACGAAACTAGCACAGCGGATAAAACCTTTTAAATTGAAAAAACAGCAATGGGCTAGTATCTTCTTTGCTTAATAACTGGATTTTTTAAACAACTCTATTTTAAAGGTTTTTCATGGGTCAGATCAGTGACTGGATACTCTCTATCATGGCGAAGTTTGGCTATTTTGGCATTATCTTCGCTATGTTTGCCGAAAACGTCTTTCCGCCTATTCCCTCAGAAGTCATCATGCCCGCTGCTGGTTTTGCCGCTTCCAACGGCGAGCTTAACCTCATACTCGCGATACTAGCAGGGACCCTTGGCGCGGTACTTGGCGCTTTACCGCTATACTATCTAGGCCGGGTGTTTAATGAAGAACGCTTGATATCTTTTACCGAAAAATACGGCAAATTTATTTTTGTAAAACCTGACGATATCAAAGCCACTAATGAGTGGTTCGATAAACATGGCAAAAAAGCGGTATTTTTTGGGCGTATGGTACCTGGTATTCGCTCGTTTATCTCTATTCCTGCAGGCATGAATAACATGTCGATGCTGCCCTTTTTGGGACTCTCTGCACTTGGCGCCAGCATTTGGACAACTGGGCTGACGCTCGCAGGTTACTACTTAGGTCAGAACTACGAGGTGATTGAATCGACACTCGCTCCTTACTCGACAGGGATTGGCATTATAATCGTGGTGCTTATTATTGGCTGGTTCGTTAAGCGTCGTTTATCTAATAAACACTAAAGCCAATAGAAGCTAAATGCTGACGCTTTAGCCTATTTATCAATAGCGTCTAAGCCTAAGCGCATCCATTCTATAGCTTGCTCTTGATGTTCCGTCATAGCGTTCCAAATACCATCTTCACTAAAGATAGAATAGGCCTCACCAGAGTGCTCAATGGTGACATCAGCCTCACGATCTTGCATCCACTGCGGGCTTAGATAATAGGCTTGTATCTCAGATAGCAACGCCTCCGCCTCCCTCCACTCTTGCTGCGCTTGTAGTAATTTTGACTGTAGAGCAGACCAACGCTCAAATTTTTGTTGTATATCCTGTGGATCGACAGTGTCAGTCATAATATAACTCCTATTTATAATTGAAACTTAAAAAATTACCCGAATTAGCTAATAACTTGTCTTTATACTGCTTTTTGCCAATGATAACTTCAAGCAAATAGTCCGCTAAAACTATAAGACTTTAGCGGACTGTTTTATAAAGACCATCGAAGCAAAATTAGCATTTAACCAACGGTTTGCTCGCGATTATGCGGCTCATTAAAGTCGATAACGGGGCCAAGTGGTACGATCTCAGTCGGATTAACATTATCATGGCTGGTATAATAATGCGCCTTGATATGCTCCATATTGACCGTTTCGCTAATACCTGGCATCTGGTACAGCTCTTTTAGATAATTCCAAAGGTTAGGATAATCAACAATACGGCGAATGTTGCATTTAAAATGACCGACATAAACGGCATCAAATCTTACCAAAGTAGTAAATAGTCGCCAATCGGCTTCAGTGACGCTATCGCCTACGAGATAACGACTCTTTGCCAGACGCGCCTCTAACTTATCTAAACCATCAAACAGTTCAATGACTGCTTCTTCATAAGCTTGCTGAGTAGTCGCAAAACCTGTTTTGTAGACACCATTATTGACGGCTGAATAAACAAATTCGTTAATCTCATCAATCTCGTCTTTCAAGTCTTCTGGTAGCAAATCAAGCGATTTTGCCCCTACCTCGTCAAACGCCGAATTGAACATACGAATGATCTCAGAGGATTCGTTGCTGACGATAGTATTGGTCTTTTTATCCCACAGTACAGGCACCGTCACGCGGCCGGTGTAATCAGGTTTCGCCGCTGTATAAACCTCATGCATATAGTCAGCATGATGGATTGGATCCTGAATAACGCCTGCGCCCTCTTTAAAAGTCCAGCCATAATCGCGCATAAAAGGATGCACGACGGACAGCGATATCATGTCCTCAAGCCCTTTAAGCTTACGATATATTGTAGTGCGATGCGCCCAAGGACAAGCTAAGGAGACGTATAAATGATAACGATTTGGCTCGGCTTTAAAACCACCTTTTCCCGTTGGCCCTGCACTACCATCGGCGGTTACCCAATTGCGAAAACCGGACTCTTCGCGTTTGAAGCGCCCACCAGTAGCGTCCGTATCGTACCACTGGTCCTTCCATTGTCCTTCTACTAATAATCCCATTATATTTTCCTCTTAAAAGCTATCTATTGACTGAACTATCATCAAAGTAAACTGTCGTCTAAGTAAAGAGTAACATCAATCAACCACCGCCATTGTTCATAATTAGCTAACTTTTTATACTGCCTACAATAACAATATGATGAATATCAATTGCTATCAGCGGCTAGCCTTTAGAAAAACGTCTTCGCAAAGGTCTCTTTCAGGCTCTTAGGCTCACGGCGCTTGACGTCATTGAGCTGATGGCGCGTCTCTGACGCTATTTGATAAGCCTTGAGGCGTGACTGCTGCAAATTACCGATAGGACGGTTCTCTTTTAGGCAGCGAAATGGCGTAAAGGATAGGTTTTCCATAATCTCAAAGTGACCATCGTCGGGAACGTCTTGGCAAGGAATCGTTAAGCGAGCCACAGTAACGAAAGGCGCATCCGACTCTTTCCATTCAGTAGTAATCTCTTCGATCGGCTGTTTTTTTAGGTTGCGGCACAGCTGAATCTGTATATCAAACTGGTAATCGTGCTCGCGTATTTCCTCTAAGATAAGCGGACGAATCGCCTCTTCACGCGCCTCAACATCGACTTCACGGCGAGTGACCTTTTTATCTGACTCAGCCGTCGGTGTGACTCTAATTTTTGCCATGGAGTCACCGTGACGCACGACACCTTGTGAATGAAAATCGTATAGCAAAGTATTTTTGGGCTCAATAGTGGTAAAACCAATCACTGCTTTAAAGGTTTTGATAGACTCTTTAGTGGGCAATCTTGAGCCATAATTGGTCAACCAATTAAAAGCTAATTTCCCTTTACCAATAGCGCCATTTTCCGTGTATTTTGGCAGGTCTAAAAACAGACGCGAGAGATAAGTGTATTCTTGGATTCTATTGCAGAAAAACACCGGATTGTTAATAAAGTTAAAATCAAAAGTGGTGCTATCTTCTTCGCCTGGTGCTAGCTTTTCGCCCGGCACATCAAAAACCTTAATCGCAAGACCTTGCGCAAAACCAAGCTTACGATCAGCGAAAACTCGCGAGGAGCCATTAGAGAAGCGAATTACGGAATCATGAATGCCTGCTTTAGCGTACAAGCCTTGCGCATACTCTTTAGGGATATTATCCAAAATCTCAAACTTAGCTTTTAATGCGCAGTAGCCTTTGGCATGGGCATCACGAGTGTGATGATCAACATTACTGGCTTTATCACTACGAGCGATATAGCTTTTGATATCGTCAGTAATGGTGCGTATGTTACGCTCGTCATCGCTGCTAAGCTCGATATACTTTGGATCGTAGGGGACGTATTTTGGCTTAAATAATTTTTTTAGCATAGCGTTTCCTGAGTTTTATTGTTTATGAAAGATTCATTAAAAATTAAGACAACTCACTAATCCATTTAAGCGCTGATAAGCTTGGGATAAATAAATACTCGCCGCCATATAAAGTGTTAAAAGTTTCTATACCATGATAACGCTTACGCATAGGTTCAGCAGGCACGGTAAATTTATCGGCATCGCTGTCTTTGTCACTATGATGTAGGCCGACCATCGGGTCTTTTTCTTCGCCTAAGCTCATAAAGTTGCCGTCGTTTATCCACTGCGATTGCAAGAACTCAACCGTCTCCATCGCATGAGCATTAATTCCAATAAAGAATAGACCGCGCTCTTTGCCGTCGTCCTCAGTCACATCAGATGGCAAAACGTCACCAAATCCCACGCTGCGCCTAACAATACGGTGAATACGTACATCTGATAAGATAAAGTCTTTACTATTACGAGGATTCATACGTCTGACATGAGCGCCAAACGGGCACTTCTTACCGTAAGGATCATCTTTATAGCCAAAATCGTTGTTACGACCTGGATCATCGCCCAACTCCTTGTCATCCTTATCAGGAGATAATATCAGCGGTGCGCCGGAGCGCCAGCGCCCCCACATTTTCGCGCCTAATAGCTCAGCCTCTTCCTCGCTATCGGTATTGTCTTTGCGAAATTTATTAAAAGCGGCGACATGGCTGTCATAAGCACGCAGTACCATAAACGAGCCATTTTTACCTAATATTTCAGGCTGCGGCATCGGTGCGACAGTCCCCGCTTCTCCTTCGTATCCCAGTACAAACTCGCCGGCAGCAATTGGCTCGCCATCGCGGCTAGGCGGCGTCTGGATACCGCTACCTTGAATCTCAGGATTACTAATGCCATCGCGGTAACCAAAGACGTTTTTGACATTATCGTCCGAACCAAAGTCATGCTCCATCAAGATCTCAATATCGCCATCGGCAGGTTTATCGTAATTGATATGATCTTTGATGGTTTCTTTTAGCTCTTTGAATTTGGCATGCCATTTCTCTTTACTATCAGCGATAACGGCAGCGCCAATATGAATATCACCTTTGTCTCCAAAAGGCGCCATCCAGTTATCGGGAGCATTGATATCGAAGTCGCGTAATTTATCAGCGCGCTTCGCCATGCCTGCTTTAAATGATTCAGGGAAGCTATCAAGCGAGGACTGCGGCACGCCTAGCGCCTTTAGACCCTCATAAGTCATGACGATAGAGAGGGTTGCCTGCATGTCTTTATGCCACTCTTTGCTGCCCGTCACATCAGATAACACTTGCGCTAGCATCTGCCGTCCCACTTTGGCGTTATTGACCTTAAAAGCGATGATGGTTCCGTAATAAGGCGTCGGACGTTCGCGCAAGATGATGGACTGGATGTCTTCTAATTGCATAGTGACTAGGTTTGGATTGAAGACGCCGCGCGCCTTGCGACTCACCATCTCTATACCATCGCCAACCTCTGCTTTGACGCCTTTGAGCCAAGTCTCAAAATCACCATTTTCGATACGATTGCCAAACTCGTCTTTTAAGTCCTGCAATTTATCAGTCAATCCTGATAACGGTTTATTGTTGTTATTATTGTTCATGTCTAAGCCTACTATTTGAATACTTCTTATTTATTTAATTTTAAAATTCAAAATTAATTCGCTTGTGCTTCATCTAGTGCTTTATTAACTCCTTTTACAATACGCTCATTACGGCGTATATCTTGTACGGTAAGATGCGGCACACCAACATACCAACCTGCAGCAGTGATTTGGTGGTCTAATATAAATTGCTTGACGCTAGGATCTTTGATACCGGGCCAACCTTTGACGTTACCGAATAAGATATCCATCAGCTCAGGAATTTTGGTAGCGAAATCATCAATATAAGGGTCCCAATCACCATCATAAGCGGTACAGAACAGCACTCTTGTATCGTCATCTATAAATACGAAGCGCAAGTCATGTAAAGTGCCTACGCGCGTCGCTCCTTTAAGATTGCCGCCTGCGATTTTTAGGATTTCTTTTAAGCGCTCAGCGCCGCCTTCTTTTAACGGCGCAATCACGGTCAACTCTGATACTTTGCCTGATCTCAAGCCTTTCTCGCCTGCCGTAGTCGTTGAATGGTCATAGCCATCATCGCCGCCTTCTTTTAGATTGGCGACTAGCAATTCTGCTCGCAGCTTAAAAGCATCTAACGATTCGGTAAATTTGTCTTTTAGGTCTTCTGAATTATTGTTTTGTGGTTTGTTGTGATTATCATTACTCATATTATTTTCCTTTTTTAATTATTTATCGAGACCCTCATTTTATGATTGTCTGAGTAAACGCTATCCAATCTGTAAGCGATATTAAGTTAAGCCATTTTCAAATCATTTTGATGCTACAAAATATAGCTCGAACCTTATGGGTCTTACCTTAGCAAAAACCCCTTATCTAAATCCAACTTAGTAAGCTAATTCAACAAATAACAACACAAAACTCCAAACCTTATTGCTAGTTATATAGCTAATCCTAAATAAAAAGAGTACAACTACAGTAGCACTGTATTTATTTTATAGTGGATTGGCTATATAGCGAGTAATGCTAATTCTAATAATCTTACTATCCACCATACTTCTCAGTACTCGTATTAGTATTTGCAAAAACCATAAAGACTATAGCAGACGATAAAGAGGTTAATTCGGACGTTAAACACTTAATACATAACACTTTTTTACCTAAATTACCCAACGTTACACTTAGGCTATTTTTGCCACACTTTTCGCCTAATCCCCCCTATCAAACCATATTATTATGAGCTTCTATCTAAGCATTAGCTTGTTTATTGCATTACTGACTTATGCTTAAGACTATAAAAATAAATTAAAACCCTAATTCTCTACGACTGACACTATTAGCCACAAATTACCTGAATGCTCAAGGATAGAACATGACCGTGAATAAAGTGACTACTTTTACGCCTAACTTAAATAATCATCATAGCCCTAACTCTAGTAGTGCAAGTTTAGACAGTGATAACGATACCGTTAGTCTAAGCTTTCAGATTATGACCCGCGCTGAGCCTTTAGAAGTGGTCGTAGCGACTATTGAGTCTCTGCTAGCGATAAAATCGGCTGATGATGAGGTTTTGGTTATTGATAATAACCACACTAATAAAGCCTTGTATGAACCTTTAGCTGCCTACTGCACAAGCTTAGCTAGCAGACTAAAAGTGCGTTTTTATCACGTGGATAAAGTGGATAACTTTAAGTCGGGAGCGCTGAATTTAGCTTTACAATGGATGGATAAGCGTTGTAGCCATATCGTGGTGGTTGATAGTGACTATCAGGCGTTGTCTCACGCAAGAGTGGCTATCACTGATGCTATCAAATATCATCCTGAGCATGCACTATTGCAGTTCCCGCAGTTTTATCGCGATAAAGGTCTTGTCGATGTGCATAGCGAACTCAATCATTATTTTAACTACCATCTGTACCGTCCTTTCAATCGTCAGCGCGCATTATCGACAGGTACATTTGCGGTAATTCGTAAGCAGGCGCTTACCCAGTTAGGCGGTTGGTCTGGCGCCTCTATTACTGAAGATGCACAGATGGGCGTCTTAATGCATAGGCAAGGTCTAAAAAGTGAGTTTATTCCTAAAGTGATAGCGACGGGTTTATTGCCGACTACTTTGCCTGATCTTATTTGCCAAAGACAGCGCTGGATCTACGGCAATATGCAAGTGCTGACTTCTTATTTTGCTAGGGATGAGCAAAGATTAATAGCGGATAAATTGCCTTTTAAAGCTCAGCAAAAATCTGAACGCTTATCTTATATTAGAGCGCATCTCTCGCAGCTTAGCGCTTGGGTGAACTTCACCGGAGTATTTATTCTATTGCAGCTGACGTGTGTGCTAATAATTACTGGTGCTTTGGTGCTAAATATTGAGGCTAATATGCAACCGTTATTAGCGCCGCTCTACGCAGTTTACGCAAGCTATGCGCTATTTTTAGCTAGACGTTTTTGGGCTTATAGCCAGGATAGCTCACCCCTTAATCAGCAAGTGCATCACTCTAAACATGCTAGTAACAATGCTAATTCGCCATTGCAGAAACTTAAACAGTTAAAAAGACAAACGCGAGCTTGGCTGCTGCACCTAAACTTTTGGGAGTTTGGCGCTCTATCGTGGATGCCAGTGCTATGGGGTCGTGACAAGCCCTTTATTTGCACCCCGAAACAAGCGCTTAGTAGCAGCACTCGCTCGACTTTTATAGCCAATATTAAGGCGCTACCTAAGTTGTTGTTAGTCCTTAATTTAATAACTCTGCTGCTGGTGTCGCCTTTATCTAGCCTCTATTCGCCTGTGTTATTTGCAGCCGCTTTAGCTATCTGTTTGATAAAAGTATTAGCCGCAAGCGTGGTACTAGAGAACTATCGCTATCAACAGTTAGAGGCGCAGGTTATCGATTTTAAGCCGCGTAGTCGTCCTAAAAGCGCTATCAAGCTAAATAAAACAGCACTCTCATTATCGAAAGTAAACTCTATTAATCCGCGCACTATGAGCAACCCTTATAAAGATAATAAAGCGGCCAATTCTTAATTAGGTTTGCCTCGAAAAAAGCGACTATTTTTGTTTAGGCCTTTTTTGAGCTGACAGCTATCACCTTTTAACTTTATAACTTTATAACTTTATAACCTTTTAACTTTATAACCTTTTAACTTTATAACTTTATAACTTTATAACTACTTGCACTTAATGGAACGCTTTATGTCACTAACAAATCCACAGCCTTCAATAGAAAAAACCTGCGCAGACAGTAGCGAAGCGCCTCTAAAGATCGCTATTATTGCTCATTCGCTGTATCCGATTGCGCAGCCTTATGCAGGCGGACTTGAGATGATTACTCAGTTGCTATGTGATGAGCTAGTGGCGCGCGGTCATCAGGTTTTGCTCTATGCCCATGAGGACAGTCAAACGCAAGCAACCCTAGTGCCTCTAATGACTCGCAAACAATTTGATGCTCTAGTTTATGATAATGAGCATGATTCTGTTGGTATGAGCCGTGAGGATATGTATCAGTATTTAGTTTATCAGCAAGCGCTCGGCGATATCATCGCCAGAGATAATCGTGGTGAGATTGATATCGTCCATAACCATAGTCTTTATCATGTGCCGATGCTAACGGGACAGGTATTTGGCAAGCGCTGTTTTACTACTTTTCATACGCCTATTTTTCCGCATATTCGCTTGGCGCTGCTAACCTTGCAACAAGGAACCACTACTCAATTTACCGCAATCAGCGCTCATCAGCAGCAGCTATTTACTGAGTTTGTACCGTCCCATGTGGTCTATAACGGTATCGATGTCGACTCTTTTAGCGCCAATATTGAGCCGGTTAATGAGGAGGTTTATTTTTGGTATGGGCGTATTTGTCCCGAAAAAGGCACGCATCTAGCTATGCAATATTGTCAGGCAGCAGGTAAGCGTTTAATTATCGCAGGCCCTGAGAGTAATCAACAATACTTTGATAATGAGGTCGCGCCACTACTAGCTGCTGATGCCAATAAAGCGGATGACGAAAGGCTATTTACTTACGTCGGTCACTTAAGCAAAGAGCAAATCAACGACTATCTCTGCCAAGCAACCGCTATGCTATTTACGAGCACTTGGGATGAGCCTTACGGTTTGACCTTAGCGGAAAGCTTAGCGTGTGGAACGCCAGTAATAGGCTTCGACGTAGGCGCTGGCGCTGAGATTATCACTGAGAAGACAGGCATCATTGTCCCTAAGTGTGATGAGCAAGCCTTTGTAGCAGCTTTTGATGGTATCAAAACGATCTCAAGAAAAGCTTGTCGCGCACGTGCTGAGCAGTTTTGTTCGGTAGCGGCAATGGTCGACGGTTATGTTGATTTATATAGGCAGGCTTTATTGTCAGAAACGCCAACAGCGGCTGCTATATCCAAGGTTAGTGACTTCAATTTTGACGCTCAGCCTCTACAAAGTAATGGTCATAACAGTAAGCAAAAGGCCATTTAGTCTTAACTTTTACTCTAAACCTTTTATAACTTGTTTTCGGAAATCCGGTTATGCGCATTGGCTATTATGCTCACCATCATGGCTCAGGTCATTGCCGGCAAGCAGATAAATTGGCGGCTCTCTTACCTGCAAGCTCACGCAAAAACTTTATCGTCTTTACTAGCTTAGCGCTTGATGCCTACACATTTAATACTGTAGCTAAAAGTCAAATTGTTCGTCTTAACCCAGAGGGTGAACGAGAGGACGATGTTCTGCTAGGCCGTGCAGGCCAACATTGGCAGCCTGCCAGTTTGCACTACTCGCCGGTGGGTAATAGCGATATTCAAACTCGTAGCTGGCAAATTTTAAATGCTATTCAAGAGCATGATATTGATTTAATGATTATCGACGTCAGTGTCGAAGTCGCTATGCTGTGTCGCGCCGCTAGCGTGCCCTATCTCTACGTCAGGCTTGCTGGTATTCGCGATGATACACCGCATCTTAACGCTTTTGCAGGAGCACTTGGCTTGCTTGCGCCCTACCCTAAAACTTTAGAAGCCGCTGAAACTGACGACTGGCTTAAACAGAAAACCTTATACTTAGATTTTTTGCCTGATAAGAATTCTAAGTCTATCTCCTATAATGAATTTATAGCTTCGTTCGCTAATTTGACAGATGATAATGAACGAAATAAAGTGAGTTCTAAATTAACTCGACAACTTAATATTAGTGAAAACAGCAAACAAAAACCAAAAATTATCACAGTGATTAAAGGTTATGGCGGCCACGAGGCGATTGATGCTAAGTTACCTGAGTTACGTGCTATGCAACCTAAAGCCTTAATTATATCGCTCGGACCAATCGCTGACGATAAACGCGCTTATGTCGATATCGCCACCCAAGTAGTCGACGTTTCGCCTTTTCTCATGCACAGCGATCTGTTGATAATGGCTTGTGGCTTAAATGGTATCGCGCAAGCTTATCATCACGAGACGCCATTGGTGGTATTGCCAGATGAAAGGCCGCATCGTGAGCAAGAAGTGATGGCTGCAGCTTTGATTGCACAAGGGCGAGCATTGAGTTGGCAGCAATTTGTTGAGCAATCTAACAGCACTCAAAATACTGACAGTTTACTCACCTTATCTGCTAAATCGGACATTTATCAAACTCGTAACAACCTAAATATAAAAACAGCGGCCCAAGCTTTAATGGATAGCTTTATTGACTATACGGCTACCAAATCCTGGTTTGAGAAGTGGTTGTTACCGCAACTAAATCTGACACCTGAGCGTATAAATAATAAGAATAAACTATGAATCCTACAACCGAAACCCAGTACAAAACTATCGATATCAGTGTGATCACTACTTGCTATGGTCGTAATCGCCATCTTTACAATCTTCTGAGTAGTTTAGCCCATAGTAGCGTGCGCCCAAGCGAGGTCATTATCGTCAATGATGACGCTGACCCTAAACGCTTAGCTCAGTATCCGCTCAATATCGTGCAAATTCCGACTTCTAAAAGCCAGTTAGTAGCAAGTATTGAAAATAATGAGGTCAGTAATAAGGTTGATAATGAAGTCAGTAATAAAGGCAGTAAAACAGGCTTTGATATTGGCCGTAACCGCAATCTTGGCGCAGCAAAAGCCAGTCATGAGCAGCTGATATTTTTGGATGTCGACTGTATCGTATCGACAACTTTTATCGAGTACTTAAGCGCAAAGCTAACGGCGCATCCCGACGCCTTGCTCATGGGTCAACCGCTATATCTAACGAGGCCACTCACTGACGAGGAGTCTCTACAATCACAACAAGGTAATCTCGGTAATACTCCATTAAACGCTCTAGCGGTGACGAATCCTTATCGTCATAATCTTGTTAATCAAGCTGTCGAACAAACGAATGAAATCGAATCACAGTTAGTCGATCAAACTCAAAGCGCTTATGAGTGTACGCAAGATTACGGCGCGTTTTGGAGTTTATGCTTTGCCATTACCCAAAGCCAGTTTCAACATATAGGCGGTTTTGATACTCATTATATCGGTTATGGCGCAGAAGACACGGACTTTGCTTTTATGGCGCGCGCGCTAAATATTGAGTTTTATCTCACCAGCGATGTGGTTTTTCATCAGCAGCATAGCGCCTATCGTCCGCCGCTCAATCATCTCTCAAGCATCGTTATCAATGCCAATCGCTTTTATGATAAGTGGCAGCACTGGCCCATGTGCGGCTGGCTTGAGAGCTTTACGGATATGCAGCTTATCGACTGGCAGCCTGAGCAGCAAAACTCGATTACTATCATTCGTCAGCCAACAGATAGTGAAATCGAGGCTGCGTGTTACCCTGATGCGCCTTATGTTTAAGTTTACTATTTAAATAGTATCAGTTTAACCTTGTAATGCAAAAAGCATCCTCATTAGGATGCTTTGTAGGTCTTAACCGTTTTTAAAGAGTCATTTTTAGTCTTTAAGCTTTAATCTATGCCAATAGTCACTTTTAAAAAAAGGCATGATCAGATCCGCTCACCAACCTGTCAGTGACACGGCACTACGCTGAGTGATAAAACCGTCCGGCGTTTGTCCATTAGCGGCCTGCCAGCTCTGAAAAGCCTTGCGCGTATTGGTACCGATAATGCCATCAGCGCCTTTGGTATCGTAGCCAGAGCTAGTCAAACGCCGCTGCAGATTGGTGACTTGCGAAGTAGATAACGGACGCTCGTAACGCGGCCATGACTTGCGTAAGCCACTTTGGTTCATTATGGCTTTGCCGAGCAAACTCACTCCCAAGGCATAGTTGGAGGAGTTGTTATAGACTTTGATCACATCGAAGTTTGGACTCAGTAATAAGATAGGACCATCTTTACCCGCTGGTAACCACAGCTCCATTTCGGTATTGGCATCTAGATTGACATCTTCTATGGTATCAAGACCCATTGACGCCCATCTTGCCGCTGTTTGCTTAGTGCCGACTAAAGAGTAATCGAATGAGGCCGGAAGCGTTGCTTCATAAAACGGCGCCAAACCGCGTACCCATCCGGAAGCATTTAGATAGTTCGCCGTAGAGGCTAAGGCATCCTTAGTGGACCAAGGGTTACGATGACCATTATAATCGCCATCGACGCCGAAATCTAACCAAGTCTTAGGGATGAATTGGGTCTCGCCCATACCGCCTGCCCATGAACCATCAAGCTGCGACCAAGAAATATCACCGCGCTCTAACAAGTCCGACAAGGCTAATAGCTGTTCTTCAGCAAACGGTTGGCGGCGTCCATCATAAGCGAGGCTCGCCAGCGAGCTTGGAATATAGCTGTTACCTGTGACTGCGCCAAAAGAGGACTCCATACCCCAAATGGCCGCGATGATCTCCGCATTGACGCCATAACGCGACTCGAGGCTGGATAAATAAGTGCGCTGTTCGTTAAATTTGCGCTGACCAGTACTGACCCTACCATCTGATACCGCAGAATCGGCGTAGTCCCATGGCATTTTTGAAAATTCAGCTTGGCTAGAGTCCAGTGAGATAACTTGTTGGTTTAGATTAGCTGACGCTAATAAACGCTGAATATTAGCAGGGTTTTTGCCTGCAGAGATCGCGCGCATAGTGAAATCTGACTTCCAGTCTGAGAAACTAGTATAGCTTGGTTTTGGCGCCGGCGTCACTACCTGTGGTCTGACGACTGGCTTGGGCTTAACGATGATGGTCTGTGTTTGGGTGACTTGCACATTACCTTGACGTACAGGCTTAGCAGGTTGAGGCGCTGTCTTTTGGGTACTACAGCCTACAATCATAAGCGCAGGTAGTAAGATAGCGATGTGATGTTTCTTAAATGTCATGAGCGTCTCGAGTATTAATAACAGGTGAAATAAAGCAAATATAGAACAAGGTAGAACGAAGGCAGCAGTAGGACAGTCCATTGCCAGCTAAAAATCACTTTAGCAATAAATAATAATAAAGTCGATAATATCAGTAAATATTCTAAATTATAAAAAAGGTCGCTATCTTTGGATAACGACCTTAATATCATTACGTTTATAGACAGAGTTTTGCTATAAGAAGCTACCTTGTCAAATAAGCGGTCATATCCTCCACCCCATGCAAAGTCATCGGATACATATGATTATCAAACAGCTTTTGAATCTCAGTAATGGTTTGCGTATAGGACCAAAACGCCGCCTCTTCAGGATTGAGCCAAGCGACCTTATCGAAGTGCGCGAGCATACGCTTCAGCCATACTACTCCAGCTTCATTATTCATATACTCAACGCTACCGCCGACTGAAAACAGCTCATAGGGGGACATTGAGGCATCACCAACGAAAATAACACGGTACTCGCGCCCGTATTTATTAAGCAGCTCATAAGTTGGCATAGGGTTACTATGTCGGCGGTTATTATCTTCCCAAACGTAGTCGTAGAGACAGTTATGAAAGTAGAAAAACTCTAAGGTTTTAAATTCATTCTTCGCCGCTGAAAACAGCTTTTCTAAGGCTTCGACATGGATATCCATACTGCCACCGACATCGAATAGCATCAGTACTTTGACACGGTTACGACGCTCAGGCTGCATGTGAATATCGAGCACGCCCTTCTTAGCGGTGCGCTTAATGGTCTCATGGATATCGAGCTCATCCTCGCTACCGGTACGCGCAAACTGACGCAGATTACGCAAAGCCATCTGGATTTGCCGCGTGCCTAGCTGCTTATCATCATCGAGATTACGATATTTGCGCTGCTCCCAGACTTTGACCGCGCTGCCCTTACGTGACTCACCGCCGACGCGTACGCCTTCCGGATGGTCGCCATAAGCGCCAAAGGGTGAGCTACCACCAGTGCCGACCCATTTACTGCCGCCTTGATGGCGCTCTTTTTGCTCTTTAAGGCGCTCTTCAAGCGCTTTCATCAGCTCCTCTAGCGAGCCGTACTTCTTTAGTAGACGGCGTTGCTCATCGGTTAAGTTTTTGGGGTCCAGTTTTAGATCGAGCCACTCTTTAGGGATATCGGTCAGCTTGTTCATCAGCTCGTCGATATTCAAGCTATCCACGCCTTCGAAGTAATCCGCCATCGCCCGATCAAACTTATCGAAGTGACGCTCGTCTTTGACCATGCACAGTCTGATCAGCCGATACATATCTTCGCGACTGGCAAAAGTCTGCAGCTCAGAATATTCTGAATCTGCTGAACTCTCAGGATGCGGCTGCATCATCAGCCCTTTATCGAGCGCGGCATTGAGATCGAGCAGCTCACGGGTCGTAACCGGCACGCCGTAAGTCCGCAGCGTATAGAAGAGTTTTATAAACATGATTACCTCTCACTTATTGACTGGCATAGCTAGCAAAATGGCTCATACGAGTACATCGTAAACACACTACTAAGCTCGTTATTAGCGGCGCATCATATTAGCAAAGCGCTGCAATAAGTTAACATCGGCTTCATTCTTCAATAGCGCCCCATATAATGGCGGAATAGACTTCTCACCGCGCAAGTTTTCTTCTAGCTCTTCTTGCGCCATGTCGTCAGCTAGTAATAAGGTCAGCCAATCGACCAGCTCTGAAGTCGAAGGCGGCTTTTTAAGCCCTTGTAGATTGCGCAGTTTATAAAAGATGTCGAGCGCATCATTGACCAGTTTTTCTTGAATGTCAGGGAAATGCACCTCAATAATTTGGCGCATAGTTTGCTCTTCTGGGAAGTCGATGTAGTGAAAGAAGCAGCGACGCAAAAAGGCATCGGGCAACTCTTTTTCGTTGTTCGAAGTGATGATGACCACCGGACGCTGCTCAGCTGAGATGGTCTCACCCGTCTCATAGACATAAAAAGACATCTTATCTAGCTCATGCAGCAAATCATTGGGAAATTCGATGTCAGCTTTATCCACTTCATCAATGAGGAGCACACTGCGCTGCTCACTAGTAAACGCCTCCCACAGCTTACCGGGCTTGATGTAGTTGCCGATATCATAGACTTTGTCATCGCCGAGTTGCGAGTCGCGCAAACGCGATACGGCATCATACTCATACAAGCCTTGCTCGGCTTTGGTCGTCGACTTGATATGCCAAGTAATTAAAGGCATACCTAAGCTTTCGGCCACTTCTTCAGCGAGTAAAGTCTTACCTGTACCCGGCTCGCCTTTTATAAGCAGTGGCTTTTGTAGAGTCATCGCCGCATTAACGGCTAGCTGTAGATCGTCGGTGGCGATATAAGTATTGGTACCGGTAAAGCTTTTTTTACTATCATTTGTCATAAAAATAGTCTCAATTATGGTGATAAGTACTAGGGTTGATTCGAAGTATTAAACAGGTCAAGCGATGTAATTTATTGCTTAAGATTAGCACAGCCACTGTTAATGCCAAAATACTCATGCGTTTGTCATTTTTAGTCGATAGGTGTATTTATGCCTAAAGCTTAGTCGAGCTTGCTAAACAGTCGCTAAGCTAAACCAAAAAAAGACACTGCTTTGTGTCTTTTACTGCTCCGCTAAAGTCAACTGACAAAACTATTGACCATCACCATCATTGTTTTTATCTACTCTCGTTGCCGCTTCATCACTCGGTTCTTTGCTGTAAAACCCTTTTACAGGCTTTTTTGTGAGGGTATCAGTCGTCGTATCGGCAGCTTTTACGTGTTGAGCCGCTAGGCTATCTGACAGAGCGTTCTGTGCGGTCTGTGCTGCTGGTACCGGCTCGCTAGGCGTTTTTTCTAAATAGTTGCCTGATGCCAATTGCATATTGGCTTCAGTATCTTCAGCACTGTTACGGCGCGCCTTATCGAGACTCGACTCAAAAGCGCCGCGAATCAACTGCCAGACAAAACCGATAAACAAACCGACCACTAAAACCACCAAAATAGGCAGCGCACTGCTAACGGCTGACGTGGTATCTTTCATCATCAGCGCGTAAACCACACCGATGCTAGCAGGCGCGATCTCGCCTTGTTCGCCAAGCGCGGTGCCTGGCGCTAACAACACTGCAAAGATAACCATCCAACTCATACCGCCGAGCGGTTTTGGCATAATGCGCGCGACCAAAATCCATAACAGCAAAACGATGACCGTACCGCCTAGATAAGCGTACATAGGTAAGTCGGCAGGTGGTACGTTTTTGACCATCTGGCTCCACCAAATCACAATCTCACCGAGAATCTCGCTGAGCTGCTCTAGTGGCAAGAAATTTAAAATACCTTTCAACCAATCCATGCTTATTCAATCACCTGCGTTTAGTGATGTCGGTGTCAAACGACGTCTAAGTTAAAACTATGTTAAAAAACTATTTTATCACGACTTGTGAATGTACAACACGTTCTAATCATACTTCTTATCTTGAGCTTCTCTTGCTCGCATCTCAGCTTGCCTGCGCATCACATCTTGTGGCGGCATTTGTACAAAATAACCTTGTGATTGCAGCTTAGCCAATACTTCCTCTTTATCGACTCTCGCCAACTTCTGAGTAGTACTAATGTCTAAATGCATCACAAACTTGCTCGTACCTAGCCCTGATCGGAAGTCTTTGGGTAACACACTGAGCCAGTCCTTAATCTCATCGGTATCATCAGGGTAATCAGGGCGTGCTATATAAACGTACATATCTGGATGTTTGGGAAATTTATAAATGTCACAATGCATAACGACTACCTATCTAAAATATTTATCAAAGTTATGGCAGTAGCCTAGCATAATTTGACTAATTATCAGTAGTGGCTTTACGTTTTATTGCGGTAGAGGTAACAGTTGATCAGCTATTTAAAGTACCGCTAAACCTAAAACAACAGCTGTAAAAGTCCGAATAACCTCTTAACTCACAGGAAAAAAGACGGTTATAAAAATTAATTTTGTTTAAACGCTTAATTGAACGGTTAGATGCCTTGTAAAACAGCGGGGAACCTTTCATAATAAAAGGGTTTTTCAGGAGAGAGTTTTGTCATTGAGACAATAGCTTGTAGCTATGGCCAACGACAAGACCACCGAAGGCGCATCCACCCTGCCAATCGCTCAGGTAAAAGGACTGAAAAACTCATGCCTAATATCGTAGCTTGATAATAGCTCGAACCGCTAATCTATTATCATGACTCACAACCGGGCATAACAAATCTGGAGAGCGGTGAAGACCTATAAAGCTTCACCCACCGAAGGGGAGAAAATACGCTATTACGGCCCTATCACTACAATAGGTGATGCCGCAATAGCGTATTGAAAATCTCAGGTCACAGGACAGATAGGGCTTATATGCAATTGACACTACCAGTGTTTTTGCGTAGCTTTATTTTGTGCCACCCTTTATTGTAATGTTTGCACCTTACACTCTTGCTTCCCACTATTGTTTAAATGCTTATTCTATACTGTAGATAATTAGCTCGTTATTTAATTATTTATTTACAGTATAGATGGCCTAAACACAAGGATTTGTTATGACCGACACTACTACTCAAGCCCCTCAGCGCACCCCTCTTTATCAATCACACGTTAATAGCGACGGAAAAATAGTCGATTTTTCGGGTTGGGAATTACCTATTCATTATGGCTCACAAATCGAGGAGCACGAAGCGGTGCGTACCGATGCCGGGATGTTTGACGTCTCGCATATGGTGGTAGTTGATATCACCGGCCCAGACAGCAAAGCTTGGCTGCAAAAGCTACTAGCCAACGATGTCGATAAGTTAAAAACCGTTGGCAAAGCCCTGTACTCGCCGATGCTAAATGAGCAAGGCGGTATTATTGATGATTTAATCGTCTATCTAATAAATGCAGACGAAACTGAGTATCGTATCGTCTCCAACGCCGCTACTCGTGACAAAGATATGGTACAGTTCCATACAGTTGCAGAAGGTTTTGACGTTACTTTAACTGAGCGCCCAGAGCTTGCCATGATCGCGGTGCAAGGTCCTAAAGCGGTTGAGAAATTAGCACAAGCCAAGCCAAGTTGGTCAGAGACATTGTCAGGTCTGAAGCCTTTCGTTGGTGCGGATTTGACTGATATCGAAGGCCAAGATTGGTTCGTTGCGCGCACAGGCTACACCGGTGAAGATGGCGTTGAAGTCATCATGCACGGTGATGACGCGCCGGCCTTTTTTGAATTATTAAAAGATAATGGCATCAAGCCTGCTGGCCTTGGCGCTCGCGATACGCTGCGTATGGAAGCGGGTATGAACCTTTATGGTCATGATATGAACGACGAGGTTAGCCCTTACGAGTGCAACATGGGCTGGACGCTGGCGCTAAAAGATGAGCGTGAGTTTGTCGGCCGCGAAGCTTTAGTCAGTAAGCGTAAGCAGGCAAAAGACAACCATACAGCGATGAAGCAAGTCGGCCTTCTCATGACCAGCCGCGGTGTGCTCCGTGAAGGTATGGAAGTGACTATCAATCAAGGCACTGACAATGAGCAAACTGGCGTAATCACTAGTGGTACATTCTCCCCTAGCCTCAAAAACTCTATCGCCATCGCCCGCGTACCTGCAAGCCTCTCAGAGGAAGATACGGTACAGATCGACTTGCGCGGTAAAGGTAAATTCGTCGATGTACGCGTGCTAAAGCTACCTTTTGTGCGTAACGGTCAGCAGCAATTCGACTAATACTGTTTGTTTTGCTAGTCCTATCACTGATAATATTACAGTCAGCTTTGGCTATCAGCTTTAACTGATTATAAAGTTTGAATTGATTATAAACCACCCTCTACCCCTTAGGAGAGAACTATGAGTAATGTCCCAGCAGAACTGAAGTATATCGCAAGCCATGAGTGGCTTCGTTTAGAAGATGACGGCACTATCACTGTCGGTATCACTGACCATGCGCAAGACTTGCTAGGCGATGTGGTATTCGTTGAGCTACCTGACGTTGGCGATACCATCGCCGTTGATGATGAAATCTCAGTTGTTGAGTCTGTCAAAGCCGCCTCTGATGTTTATGCCCCTATCTCAGGCGAAGTCGTTGCTATCAATGAAGCGTTAGAAGATGATCCTGAAATCATTAACTCAGACCCGTATGGCGAAGGTTGGTTCTTTAGAATGAAGCCTGATAATATGGACGATTATGAAGCCCTATTGAGTGCTGAAGAGTATGAGAACGAGCTGTAAGTTTTAAGCTCTAATTACTGATGCTAGAAGGTTTTACAGATATTGATATCAGTAGCTACTGGTATCAATATTTGCCCTTATTTTTAAACCTTTTTAAAACGTTTAAGCGTGAGCTGCTAAATACCTTACTATTAGAAAATTAGGCTATAGCAGCATTATCTAAAAATTATGCTTTATCAAGTTTTATTATAAGTGCAGCTTAGCGATTTTGCCTATTTCCTATCTTATCTATGCATGCCGACTTATGCATTTTGCCCACTCTAACGACACTAGCACGGACTTTGACATGAGCACTGATAATACAAGCGCCAACAATAAAGACACCTTAGCCATGCCGGATCACACCCCTCAACTCCAAGCTTTTACCCAAGTAGTAGAGTCGCGTCGCTCAGTACGCCGCTTTACCGATACGCCAATTACTGATGAGGTTATGGCCGACTGCTTGCGTTTGGCGATGCTAGCGCCGAACTCGAGTAACTTGCAGCCGTGGGAGTTTTATGTCATTGACAGCCCAGACAAGCGCAAACGCGCCGTTAAGAATTGCATGAATCAAAACGCGGCTAAAACTTCCGCGCGCTTGATCGCCGTCGTGGCACGTACCGATATTTGGCACGATCATGCTCAGCAAATCCTCGATGAATATCCAGATAAGCCGGTACCGAAAAAGGTTAGAGACTACTATACCAAAGTGGTCGCTTTAGACTTCTTGCGCGGCCCTGTCAATGTCATCTCTGCTGCCAAATGGAGCGCGACCAAAGTCTTTAGACAAGTCAAAGGCCCTATCAAGACGCCTTATTATACGTTTGACGATGTTAAAAACTGGGCGACCAACAACACCGCCCTCGCCGCTGAAAATCTCATGCTAGCTCTCAGAGCACACGGGTTTGATAGCTGTCCGATGGGCGGTTTCGATGAACCGGCGATGAAGCGACTACTTAAGCTGACCGATGATCATCATATCGTCATGATGATTGGAGCGGGTGAGCGCGCTGACAACGGCATCTACAGCTCACAATTTCGCTTTGAGCAAGAGCAATTCGTGCATTACGTCTAATATAAGAGCGAAATCGCCTTATGAACCATAGCGGTATTGCTCTTCTCAACTCATATTTGCCACCAAACTACTAATCATAAGTCACTTAATAAATGACTTTATCTCTCTACCCCTTACTCTAAACACTAATAAGGACTGTCATGACTACTTCTCAAAAACCAACGTTCGATACCTTTAAAGGTCTATTTAATGAGTCTGAATTCGTCTATCGCCACTTAGGCTCTAATGAAATCAAGCAAGCTGATCTCTTAAGCGCCATTGGCTATCAAGACATGGCAAGCTTTATCGATGATACGGTGCCAGAGCCAGTACGTTTGCATAAAGATCTTAATCTGCCTCTAGCAATGAGCGAGCATGCCGCTTTAGCCAAACTGCGCAAAATGGCAGATAACGTTACTGTAAATAAAAGCTATATTGGGCAGGGCTACTCGCCTGTACGTATGCCAGCAGTCATTCAGCGTAACGTGCTCGAAAACCCAGGTTGGTACACTGCTTACACTCCGTATCAAGCCGAAATCGCCCAAGGCCGTCTAGAAGCTTTACTAAACTTCCAGCAAGTCTGTATTGACCTGACCGGTCTTGAGATGGCAGGAGCTTCACTGCTTGATGAAGCGACGGCGGCGGCTGAAGCGATGGCGATGTCTAAGCGTATGAGTAAAAGCAAGTCAACGCAGTTCTTCGTTGACGAGCGTATCTATCCGCAAACGCTGGACGTTATCCAAACTCGCGCCAAGTACTTTGGTTGGGAAGTGGTCGTTGGTGACTTTGAGCTAGCCAAATCAGGCGATTATTTCGGTGCGATCTTTCAGTATGTCGGTAAAGAAGGTGATGTTCAGGACCTAACCGACGTCATCAGCACGGTTAAAGAAAAAAAGACTTATGCCAGTGTCGTCAGCGATATCATGAGCCTCGTGCTGCTAAAGTCGCCTGCCGATATGGGCGCAGATGTCGCTTTAGGTAGCACGCAGCGTTTCGGTATTCCGATGGGCTATGGTGGCCCACACGCCGCTTACTTTGCTTTTTCTGACAAAGCCAAACGCTCAGCGCCTGGCCGTATCATTGGTGTCTCAAAAGATGCGCAAGGCAATACCGCGCTACGTATGGCACTACAGACTCGTGAGCAGCATATCCGCCGCGAAAAAGCCAACTCCAACATCTGTACCTCACAAGTTCTACTCGCCAACCTCGCTGGCATGTACGCTGTTTATCATGGCCCAAGCGGTGTCAAACGTATTGCAACGCGTATTCATGCTTTTGCTACGGCATTCGCGCAGGTTATCAATCAAGCTAAGGGCGAAAATAAGCTTAGCGTCGTACACGATCAGTTCTTTGATACCGTGGTCGTCGATTGTGGCTCGGAAAAGCTAGCGACCCAAATTTTTGAGAACGCCGATAATGTCGGTTATAACTTATGGCGTTTTGATGATACTAAGATCGGCGTTGCATTCAGTGAAACCAGTGACGAAGAAGATTTTAAAGTATTGACTCAATTATTTGTCAGTACCTCTCATGAGCTACCAGAAGCCGCTAGCGTATCATTAGACAAGACGCATCTACGTAACGATGATATTTTGAGTCATCCGGTCTTTAATTCGCATCACACTGAGCATGAAATGCTACGCTATCTAAAATCTTTAGAAGATAGAGATTTGGCGATGAACCGTAGTATGATTGCGCTGGGTAGCTGTACGATGAAGCTAAACGCCACAAGTGAGATGCTACCGATTACTTGGCCTGAATTTGCCAATGTGCATCCTTTTGCACCCCTAGATCAAGTCTCAGGCTATATCGAGATGATCGATAGTTTGCAAGAGCAGCTCAAAGCCATCACCGGCTTCGATGATATCTCTATGCAGCCCAATTCTGGTGCCTCTGGTGAATATGCTGGTCTGTTAGCCATTCGCCGCTACCATGAGTCTTTAGGCGAGACCAATCGTGATATCTGCCTCATTCCTATGTCAGCGCATGGGACCAACCCAGCGACCGCTATCATGATGGGTATGCAAGTCGTCGTGATCAAAACCGATGACAATGGCAACGTCGATATCGATGACTTAACGGCGAAATGTGAAGAGCACAGCGCCAATCTAGGCGCGTTAATGATTACCTACCCATCGACCCATGGCGTCTTTGAAGAAGGTATCCGTGACATCTGCGACCTCATTCATAACCATGGTGGTCAAGTCTATATGGATGGCGCCAACATGAACGCTCAGGTCGCTATCATGCAGCCTGCTGATGTCGGCGCAGATGTGCTACACATGAATCTGCATAAGACTTTTTGTATTCCGCATGGCGGCGGTGGCCCTGGTATGGGCCCTATCGGTATGCAGGCGCATTTGGCTCCGTTTAAAGCCAACCATGCCGTTGTCCCAGTACATAACGCGCCAAACGAATGTTCTGCGGTATCCGCAGCGCCTTATGGTTCAGCTAGCATCCTACCGATTTCATGGATGTATATTACGATGATGGGCCGCGATGGCTTGCTTGAGGCGACCAATCTTGCTCTGCTCAATGCCAACTATGTCGCTGACCAGCTCAAGTCCGACTATCCCGTTTTATATGCGGGTAAAAACGGCCGAGTGGCGCATGAATGTATCATTGATATCCGTCCGCTAAAAGAAGACACGGGCATCACTGAAAGCGATATCGCTAAGCGCTTGATGGATTATGGTTTCCACGCGCCAACGATGAGCTTCCCTGTCGCCGGAACCTTGATGATTGAGCCGACTGAATCTGAGTCCAAAGAGGAGCTAGATCGCTTTATCAGTGCGCTCAAATCTATCAAAGCGGAGATTATGAAAGCCAAAGCAGGTGAGGATAGCTGGACATTAGAGAACAACCCAGTGGTTAACGCTCCGCATACCGCTTCTGTCATCACTAATGAAGAGTGGTCATATCCGTATAGCCGTGATACTGCTGCTTTCCCGCTACCTTACGTGCGCGCGCACAAATTCTGGCCAAGCGTCGGCCGTATCGATGATGTTTATGGCGATAAGAATCTCATGTGCTCATGCCCTAGTATCGAAAACTATATGTAATTTTTGATATGATAGACGGCATCGAAAACTATATGTAGTTCTTAATACTTAGAATAAAATAAACCTCCAAGTCAGCTACTGACTTGGAGGTTTTTCTTGTTATCGTTATTTTTGCTAGCGTTACTATAAAATAAAAATAAATTCTTTATGTGCAGCCTGAGCTACTCCATCAACTTAAAAAAGTGCTGACGATAGTGCTTCAGCTCACGGATAGAGTCGCGAATATCATCTAGCGCTAAATGACTACCGCCCTTTTCAAAATTCTTTAGAATGTCAGGACGCCAGCGAAAGCACAGCTCTTTGACCGACGACACATCTAAGTTGCGATAATGAAAAAATCGCTCAAGCTCCGGCATCTGTCTGGCCAAAAAACGTCTATCTTGGCAGATAGAATTACCACACATCGGCGACTTACCACTATCGACCCACTTATTAAGAAACTTGATAGTTTCCGCTTCGGCTTCTGCTAAAGTCACTTTACTACGGCGTACTCGATCCACTAGGCCTGATTGGCCATGCTGCTTGGTATTCCACTCATCCATTTGATTGAGTCTTTGATCAGATATTTTGATCGCAAATACCGGCCCCTCAGCCAACACATTCAGATCCTCATCAGTGACCACGGTAGCAATCTCGATAATCTCGTCATTGAGCGTATCTAGTCCAGTCATCTCAAGGTCTATCCAAACCAGCCCTTTTTTGCCTTGATTCTTAATTTTTATCTTGTTGGGATGGTCATCGCTACTCATAAGGCGTCCTATTATTAAGGTTTAAAATATCTCATGATTTCTTTAGCTATAATGGTGTTTACAACTTTACAAAACCACTGTTAAGCTTAAGCTGTATGTTAGCAAATTTTCGCGCTACACTGAGCAATATTTTCGATATAGGCAGCACTCATGGCATTGATTCGGCAACGCAAACTCACCAAACAGCAGATTCGCCGTATAGACAAGCAACAACTAGAGAGTCAAGATAGTATTGATGATAGTTTGATGGATGGTGTAGTCATGGCGCACTATGGTAAGCAGCTAGAAGTGCAAGTCACCAGCTTGCCCGCCGTTATCGCTGAGCAGCCAGAGATTGGTCCCGATGACCCTGAGCCTTTTTGGCAAGAGCTTGTAGTTGGTGATATTTGGCGCTGTCATGTGCGTACGAATCTGCCGATGCTAGCCGCTGGTGATCAAGTGCGCTGGACTGCCGATTCTAATACTGGCTTTGGACGTATTGAGTCCGTCAAGCCGCGCACCTCGTTGGTCTCGCGTCCGGATCGTTATCACAAGCTCAAACCTGTCGCCGCTAACGTCGATATTTTGGCTATTGTTTTTGCGCCCCTGCCAGCCGCCGCCCCTTCTTTGATCGATCGCTATTTAGTCGTTTGTCATCACGCTGGTGTTAAGCCACTACTGGTACTAAATAAAGCAGACTTATTGGCTCAAGATGACTATGCTGATACCCATGAGCTCCTTACTCAATATGCCGCTTTAGGCTACGAGAGTGTCTTGACCTCTGTTGATTGTCCCGAAAATATCGCGGAGAATGACGAGCAAATAGGCTTAGGCGAGCTAAAGAGCTATATCGATCATAAGCTAGTCATTTTCGCCGGTCAGTCTGGTGTTGGTAAAAGCAGCCTTATCAACGCGCTGCTGCCAGAGTCTGCTCAAAGCGTCAATATCATCTCTGAGAACTCCCAATTGGGTCAGCACACCACGACTACCAGTCGGCTATTGCCTTTTAATCCGGATAACTTAACGGCTGGCGGTATCGTCGATACGCCCGGTATTCGAGAATACGGTATCTGGCATCTAACTCCTGAAGATATTATTTCAGGCTTTATAGAGTTGGCACCTCTAGCAGGTTATTGCCAATTTCGCGACTGTCGCCACACTCATAACTCTAAAGGCTGCGCGCTATGGCAAGCGGTAGCGGATGGTGAAGTATTGCAGCGCCGCGTTGAGAACTTAGTCACCTTAAGGCAAGAGGCAGATACTAAGCCATACTAAGCCACACCAGGGCGGGTTTGCTTTGATCGACCGTTTACTATAACGAGTCTTATCGGTATAATAGCGCCTGGTTCAATATGGTTAGACTGTATTAGCAGTCTGCTAGAGCCCTAATTTTTTGGAGGTCTGTTGTGGATCGTGCGCTTGAATTTGTAGGCAATCACCCCTTTTTATTTGGTATTTTGGCGGTATTAGCCATATTATTTTTTACCATTGAAAATAAACGTAGTGGCAAAAAAATATCCCCTAATACACTTGGGATGATGGTCAACTCGCAAAATGCGCAATTGATCGATATTCGTGCCAAAAAGAAATTTGAGACTGGCTATATTCAAGGCAGTCGTAACATTCCTTTCACCGAAATAAAAGATCGCTTAGAGGAAATACGCGCGATCGAGCAGCCTGTGATTATTATTTGTGATATGGGCGTGCAAGCGGGTGCGGCGATACAGATGATCGGCAAAGACAACGTCTATCGCTTAGAAGGCGGCGTAGGCGGTTGGCAAGGCGCTGGTATGCCGCTAGTGAGTCCAAAGGATGTGCAAGCTAAAAAAGGTAAATCTAAGCCGAAGCTCAGTAAGTAGCGGACATCGGGTCTGACAATTTTTTAACTTAGACAGTCCTATATTTGTTAGATATAAAGACATCAGAGCTGTTATCCAAAGCTATGATGTCTTTTTTTATGGCGATAATTTTTTATGACAATAACAATTGCGATTCTTGTGAACTTTTATTACATTTATCGGTATCCGCTTGAATTTATCACCTTGAGCCCCACTTCATAAATGAAGATAATAAAAACTAGACTGTTCAGTAATGGCGGCTAGTATGCGTTATGACTACTCATTTATTATAATTAAGGATTTATTATGACCGTTCCTGTTAAAGTATATACCACTCCAATCTGTCCCTATTGCTCAAACGCCAAACAACTATTACAATCTAAAGGCGTTGATTATGAAGAGATTGGCATGCACGATATTAGCAGCGATGAGCGCCGCGCTTTGATGCAAAAAACCAATAATTACCGCACGGTGCCACAGATTTTTGTGGGTGATACTTTTATTGGCGGCTTTGATGAGCTCAATCGATTCAACCAGCAAGGCAAGCTTGACGAGCTATTAGCTGGTTAAACGGCATAACTTCGCATCTTTTTGAATAATTATTTTATTAATTTTTAGAGGAAATACCATGGCTGAAGAACAAGCACAACCCCAACTAGCGTTAGAGCGCATTTATGTCAAAGATATGTCACTTGAAGTGCCTGGCGCTGATGTATTCACCAAAGAGTGGAACCCAGAGCTAGACATCAATCTATCAAGCAATGCTGAGAAGTTAGACGACGATCATTACCAAGTGACTTTAACCGTAAGTGTCAATGCCAAAAACGCGGAAGCACCAGCGTTTATCGCGGAAGTGCATCAAGCCGGTATTTTCTTATTAAAAGATATTCCAGAAGATCAAATCGGACAAATCCTAGGCGCATATTGCCCTAATGTTTTGTTCCCTTATGCGCGTGAAGTGATCAGCGATATCGTCACTCGTGGCAGCTTCCCGCAGTTACTACTCGCGCCGGTCAACTTCGACCAAGCTTATGCCCAAAGCCAAGAGCAAGCTCAAGTCGATGCGCAAGGTAAAGCGTAAGCCTACATTGAATAGACTAGATTGAACCAATCAATTGATAAAATAAAAACCGCCTAACTCATGAGTTAGGCGGTTTTTTTATGCACTGATATAAGCAAGTATTAGCTTATTGCTAGCCGTTTAGTCTTTTAACGCGGCTAAGATCTGCTCTCTTACTTCATCAATCGCTTGGGTACCGTCAAACTTATCATAATCAGGAGTATCCGCGCCTTCTTTGGCTTTGTCTTGATAAAAACCGACCAAAGCAGAGGTTTGCTGATGATAAGTGGCTAAGCGCTCACGAATGGTCTCTTCTTTATCATCTGGGCGCTGAATAAGCGGCTCACCGGTAACGTCATCGACGCCTTCAACCTTTGGCGGATTGTGATCGATATGATAGATACGACCTGAGTCGGCATGCTGACGACGACCGGATAAACGCTTGACGATTTCGTCATCAGGAACGCTAATTTCAATCACATGGTCGATGGCGACATTCGCTTCAGCAAGGGCCTGCGCCTGTGGAATGGTGCGCGGGAACCCATCTAATATACAGCCATTGGCGCAGTCAGGCTTAGCGAGACGCTCTTGGACTAAGTTGATGATTAGGTCATCAGAAACGAGACCGCCTGCATTCATCACGCCTTGCGCTTGTTTACCAAGCTCAGTACCTTCTTTGATCGCAGCGCGTAGCATATCACCTGTGGAGATTTGCGGGATATCATACTCTTTTGAGATGAACTGGGCTTGGGTACCTTTACCGGCGCCAGGGGGACCTAGCAAAATAATACGCATCATTATACGTTTCTCCTCAATAGATGGGGTTTGAAAGTTCTAGAAAAATTTACAAGACATAGGGATTGGTGAATTGCAAGCCATACCTTACCTTGTGCTTTTATAAAGCTCAAGTTTTTTTGTCTTATATTGCCAAAGTTGCTATGACTTTACTGTTCATGTAAAGCAATTGCGCGCCAAAGCGACTAGTAAAACACTTAGCTTTGACACGCTGTTCGTAATAAAATTAAGGCGAATTTATCTAAGACACTTGCTCAATAATCTAAGGAACTTGCTGATTAATCTCGACATTGACTTGATTTTGATCGGCGCTGATCACGACCGGATTACCAGATAAGTCTCCAGATTCAGCAACCGCATTACCGCTATGGCTAATACGGGCAATCACTGCCAGCTGTGTCTTGTTCGCGCGTGCAGAGGCTAAAGTACGCTCAGGCATCATAGCATCTAGATCGCTTAAGCTAACATTTGCTTCGCCTTGCTTAACCACCGAAATAGGCAGACGCTTAGCAGCGAAAGGTGGTCCGCCGTTGACATCACGTATCGCCACAAAGAGCACATCATCCCCTTTCACTAATGGCAATAAGCTCGAGTTGATCATAACCGTGACATCGATACCTTGCGCTGCTTGCGCTTTTTGCGCGCTAACATTAGCGCTCAATTCATCTAGGCTGGCTAGTGCGCGGCTATGATCGCCAGGCTTAGCGGCAATGCTATTTCGCAAACGGCTAATCCAGCCTTGAGCTTCATCGAAGTTACTACTACGCGCCTCGCCCATTGCCATCAGCATTTGCGCGCCTTCGTGCTGCGGGTTTTCGACAAGTACGTCTTGCAATACTCTACGAATATTGGCATCGAGCTGACCTTCATTGGCGAAGAAACTAATCTGCGCGTAACTCGTCGCGATCTCTTCGTTTTCGGGCGATAAGCGATAGGCGCGAGACAGCGCTTCTATCGCGGAAGGTGTGGCTTCTAATGATAAGAATAGCTCTGATAGACGCATCCAACGATCTGGGTCATCAGCATGGCGATAGACATTGGTCTGCATCGCGCTGATGAGCTGTCTGCCATCTTCAATCGCCCAAGCGGGTGGCTGATCAATTTTACCGGTTAAAAGATCATCAGCGACTTGACCAACTTTGTCCTCAGCGGTCCATAGTTCAAATACCGGGGTACGATTGCCGATCAATAGATAAGCCATAGCGGCTAATACTGGCACCCAAACCATCACGATTAAACGGCTTTTGATCCCTGGCGCAACCATAGGAGTAACTTCTCGCTGAGCATCTAGCAACTGGCGCTCAAGCTCAAGCTTTTGGTTTTGATAATGACTGTCGTCGATAGTTCCGTTGTCTTTATCGCTTTTTAGTTCAGCCAAACGCTCACGAAATACGGCGACGTTGATATCTAGCAGTTGATTGTCTACCGGATTTGCCTTAATACGCGCGGCGCGTAGCCACGGCGTAATAGCGATAACCGCAAAAATCAGCGCAATAAATAAGCTTAGAGCAATAAATAAGCCGATAGTAGAAAATAGGGTCATTTTTTGTCCTCTGGGCTTGAGATATCATGATCGATGCTATCAGTACTGGTATTGGCACGCGATAATAGACGATCTAGTTCTGCTTTTTCTGCCGGGGTGAGTGCCGCAGTCGTACTTTCAACCTTTACTCGGTTTTGGCCACGGGCCGTAACCTGTCGGCGTTTACTTTGCCAAAACCAACCGCCGATTAATACAATCAGCAATAAAGGCGGAAAGAACCATAGAATCCAAGTGGAAGGACGGACTGGCGGCTTATAACTGATAAAGTCACCATAACGCTCTTGCATGTAACTGCGTATCTCACCATCGCTGCGGCCCTCTTTGACTAAGTCAAAGGTCTTTTGCTTTAGGTCTTGGGCAATAGGGGCATCTGAGCCTGCCAAGTTTTGGTTCTGGCATTTTGGGCAACGCAGTTCTTCGATAAGACCGCGATACTGCGCTTCTTGCTGCGGGGAGTCAAAATCATAGACATCAATAGCTGCGTAACTCGGTAAGCTCGCTAGGCTCAGCAGACACGCTAACATGACACTGGCTACTCTGAGTAGAATATGAATCATCACTGACAGGCCTCCGCAACTTGACTGGCACCAGGAATGGCATTGGTCTTATTGGCTTCATTGAGGACCATCAAACAAGGAGTGATACGGTCTTGCCAATTGGCTTCATTAATCTCACCAATAATATGCTGACGAATAACGCCATTACCATCTACCACAAAGGTCTCAGGGGCGCCGGTTAAGCCTAAATCTAAAGCAAACTGACCCGATGAATCCTGAATAGACATCGAAAAAGGGTCGCCGCCGCGGTTTAGATAGCTCAGCGCATTACCGATCTCATCTTTATAATTCACACCAACCAGATTAACACCGCGCTCCTCAAGCTCCATCAAAAAAGGATGCTCAACGATACAAGTTGGGCACCAAGAGCCCCAAACATTCATCAAAAAAGGCTCATCAGGCAGATTCTCGTTAGTCATAATACGGCTAGTATCTGATAATAAAGGCAGCTTAAAGTCAGGCACTGGACGCTCAAGCGCGGTATTCATAACCACTTCAGTCGGCTTACCTAACTGGTTTCCTAGTAGATAAAGCACCCCAACAAACACTAGCAGCGGAATCAAAAACCATATTTTTAGCTGTTTTTTATTCATCTTACCTCTCCTCCGCACTTGCTGCTTGTGTTGCCGTTTCTACCGTACGAACAGCGCCGGTACTATTAGCCTCTAATAAAGAGCCTTTCGGTTTTTTGATACGGTAACGCTTATCGAGCATACTGAGTAGTCCGCCTAAGGCCATGATAATAGCGCCAAGCCAGATCCAGCGAATCAGCGGCTTGACATAGATACGCAAGGCCCACTCATTACTACCCTCAGCGATAGGCTCGCCAAGTGCCACATAGACATCACGCATTAAGCTAGCATCAATCGCCGCCTCGGTGGTCGGCATCGTACTGATAATATACGTGCGCTTTTCGGGCGTTAGCGTCGCCACTGCCCGACCGTTTTTACTGACAGCCACTTCTGCTTGCGTCGCATCAAAATTACTGGCTTTGATCTCACGAAAGTCCCTCAAGCTAAAGTCGTAGCCTTGAACATTGACAGTATCGCCCTCAGCCATAGCAACATCACGCTCGATGCTCAGACTGGTCGTAAAAGCCACTCCAATCACTGCTATCAGCACGCCTATATGAGCGACTTGCTGACCCCAATAGCTTAGGCGTAGTTGTTGTAAACCTTTCAAGAGATTAGATGCGTTTTTGGTCTTATCTCTAAAATCAATTACCATCCATAAGAGTACCCAAAAGCTCACCGCTAAAGTCACGCCGATGTTGAGCATAGAGGACGGATGAGCAAAGTAGGCAATAATTGCGGCTAGGACTAAACTGCTGACTGCAATGACCATTCCCACGCCTAACAAAGGCCGCTTGTCTTTTTTCCAGCGAATATTAGAGCCCATACCCATCGCTATCAATAGCAGCCAAGTTAAGGGGACAAATAAAGCGTTAAAATAAGGAGGGCCTACAGAGACCTGACCTAAATTAAAGGCGTCAGCGATGATAGGATAAAGCGTTCCCAACAGCACTACTAAGGTTGAGATCAAAATAATGACGTTATTAATAACCAAAAACGACTCTCGCGATATCAGCTGATATTGGCTCTCAACCGTCAAGCGCCAACCCCGTACCGCAAACATCAGTAAGCCGCCACCAATAATAATACCCAAAATCACCAAAATCACTAATCCGCGAGTTGGGTCAGCAGCGAACGAATGCACTGAGGTAATAACCCCAGAGCGCACCAAAAATGTCCCTAATAAACTCAGCGCAAAAGCAAAAATAGCGAGCATGATGGTCCAAGCTTTAAACACGCCGCGCTTTTCAGTTACCGCCAACGAGTGCAACAGTGCAAGCCCTGCCAACCACGGCATCAAGGAAGCGTTTTCTACCGGATCCCAAAACCACCAGCCGCCCCAACCAAGCTCATAATAAGCCCACCAAGAGCCAAGGGCGATACCAATCGTCAAAAAGCCCCAAGCTGCTAGCGCCCAAGGCCGTGACCAACGGGTCCATACCGCATCCAGACGACCTTCCCATAGTGCTGCCATACAAAAAGCAAAAGGTACTACCATACCAACATAGCCCATATAGAGCATAGGCGGATGGATAATCAGACCAAAGTCTTGTAGCACTGGGTTTAGATCAGCGCCATCTACTGGTAGGTTAGGCAGAGTGCGCTCAAATGGCGATGAAGTAAAGATCAGCATCGCGAGCATCATTAGCTGTACCGCTGCTAATATTACTAGCACTCGAGCACGCATAGATAACGGCAGACCGCGGCTAAAGTAGGAAACTAAGGCGCACCATGTGGCCATGATAGTCATCCAAAGCAGTAGCGAGCCTTCGTGCCCGCCCCATGTCGCGGATAGCTTATAGTACCAAGGTAGCAAAGTATTGGAGTGCTGAGCCACATAGACCAGAGTAAAATCATTATAATAAAAGCCTGCCATCAACGCGCCAAACGACACGATCATAGCGGCAAGCTGCGCCCAAGCCAGACTTGGAGCCAAGCGCTGCCAAGCGACTTGATGACGCATAACGCCAATGGTTGGTAATACGACTTGCAATATTGCCAATACAAAAGCGGCAAGCAAGGCAAAATAACCCAATTCTGTGATCAACATACAGTCCAACCTTGTCTACTTTAGCGCAAAACCTCAAACCGCCATTAAGCGGCATAAGCTCACCATCTTTAGCTGCTTATCTTTCAGGTTTTGCTTGATAACATTGTCGTTTACTTTTTGTCGCCGTGAGTGTAATACGGTTCAAGAATTTATAACTGCTCAATAAATGCAGCGATCGCTATTCGTTATATTGTCTTTTGATTATGGCGTTGTTTATCGCAGTTTTTATCCTGACTTGGATATAAAGGACCTAACCCACAGCGGGGAAAAACACCAATACTAAGTGGAGCCAACCGGCTAAAAACCCAGTCAAACCGCCGAGTACAATCAGCGTCATCTCATCCTCTCGAAAGGCGGGTCGCAGCAAGTTTTGAAACTCATGCGGGGTCAAAGCGCGAATGCGGTCGCGAAATAGACCAAAAATCTTACTAGCGCGGCTCTCATTAAGCTCAGGATCGCGTATCGGTACCATCGTGGCACTAATCGACTTATCGATAATGGTGTTTTTGAGTTTCCCAAACTCGCGTCGTCCTAAGCTCACACGTAAGGAAGTCTTGATGACAGGCGACTCTAACAGCTCATAAAGGTGCGATTTCATCAACATGCGTGTCTCATTTGCACGCGCACCATACATCATCTCATTCATGATGTTCTCAAGTGTCACTAAGTCTTTGACGACAATCTCAGCAAAAACCTCAGAGACCTCTTCTTGACGCTTCATAAAGCCGCCTTGAAAGCGAAACTGAGCGATATGCGGTAGCTGTGGCACTAAGAAGGGAAAGCGGCTACTGCGTTTAAAAAACTTCACATAAGGAATAAAGCGTGGCTCTACTGGATTGAATACCATCCAAATAGCGATCCAGTTGGTCAAAAAGCCCCAGATAGCGGCAAAGAAAGGAACGGTCCAATGCTGCGGCACGACTAAGAAGATAAACATCTGAATCAGGCCGAATACTAAGCCAATGAGCGCACTAATATGCCAAATAAAGTTAATCTCTTTTTGCCCGACCCGTAAGAACATATTGACCATCAAGCGTCGATCGTTCTCCATCGTATTGACGATCATCTGGCGCATATCAACTAAGTCTTCGACGTTATTGGTCAAATCCAATACCAAAGACTGCATAATCTCTGGTAGGGCTTTGTGCGCCTGATTATAAATACGGCGTTTTATGGCGTAAGGAATATTACCCCACAAGGTCTCTGAGCGTTCAAGCATAATCTCATCGATGAGCGTCTCAAGGTTTTCATCGACCTTTTCGGTGATAAAAACCGCCATTTGCTCAGGCTCCATCGCTTTAAAAAACTCATCTAATGAGCCAAGCTTTGAGAGCGTCTGATCGACGATAACCCCTGATATCTTCCCCGCTTTACGCGGTACGATACCTTGCCATCCTATCCCTGGTAAACCAAAGAAGGGAAAGTTAGGAATGCGAATACCCCAAAACTTTATAGGATAAAACAGCATTTTCAATGCCATCCATACGTGTACCCAAGTGACAAAAGCGGTCACTGGCGGAATAGTCAGCATAGCAAGGAATTCTGGATGCTCAGCGAGCATCTGCCATATTGAGGTTACGTCCATGACTTTGCACGTCCCTTATATAAAGGTTATTGTCAGTCTATTGCGTTTATACTGTTGTGTTTATACTAGTAAGTTTTTATTAGGGCGTTGATACCATTTTGATACCGGCCATAAAACCGCCTGATTTTAACATACTTGCTATTTTTTAGCACCCATATAGCCTATGGAAGTTATGACCGTAGGCGACACTTTTAGTGAAGCTCAGTTGGCTCTACTGATTTAAAATATTGATGTATAGTAAGCGCCTAAACAAATGGGTTACAAGCCTTTTCACGGTAGTCATTATCTAGCGGCACTGCCTGTAAAGCTTATTATTGAATGCTCATTATGGAATACAGGGCTTGCTACAGGTTGATCGTTTTATATTTAGCGAGCGGTCTCTGTTATAATCTGCGCCTTGCAGCTTGGATGATAATACGACTTAACACAATAAACACTCGCTATGTGTTTGAAATTATTATTGTTATTTTTGTCAGTATCCTATATATTTGCTGCAATCTCTCTACTAAGCGCCCTAGGTGCCGTCCCTTTCGCTTTAGGTATCGATCTTCTATGAATAAACCGCTCACTCCAAATACTGAACAGATCAATCGCATTTTTATGCGGCGGATTATTATCCTTGGAGTGCTGATTTTTTTGGGTTTGAGCGGCTTGATAGTGCGTTATGGATTTTTACAGGTCTATGCTCACGATCGGTACAGTACGCAGGCGGACAATAACCGTATTAAGCTGATCTCTGCCCCTCCTAGCCGCGGCTATATCTATGATCGTAACGGTATTCTGCTCGCGGATAATCAGCCGGTATTTACCGCGATGATTAACCCTGATGTTGTCGAAGATCCTGAACGCGTTCTCGCGCTACTCGCTCCTATTTTTGATTTGAGCGAGAATGATATTACCGATATTTTAGCGCGGTTACATAAAAGCAAAAGAGACCCCGTCACCGTCAAAATCGACTTAACGGAGACCCAACTAGCACAGTTTAGTGAGCGTAAGCCTTTTTTTCAGGGTGTGACTATTCAAAGTAAGCTTACCCGCTCTTATCCTTATGATGAGCTGTTTGCTCATGTGATCGGTTATGTTGGCCGGATTAATGATAAAGAAACCAAGCGTATCGATAAGGATCGTTATGCGGGTACAGATCTGATTGGCAAAATCGGTATCGAAGATTATTACGAGGATATCTTGCTAGGCGAGCCCGGCTACCAGTCGGTGGAGACTGACGCCCATGGTAATATTCTCCGTCAGTTGGAGACTAAGCCGCCTATCGCTGGCAATGATATTACCTTGAGCTTGGATTATGGTCTACAAAAAGTAGCGCAAGAGCAGCTAGACGGCAGGCGTGGTGCTATCGTCGCCATAGATCCTCAAAATGGTGATGTGCTAGCCTTTGTGAGTAACCCAAGCTACGATCCCAATCCTTTTATCTCTGGTATCTCGTTTAAAGATTACGGTGCACTACGCGACGATATCGATCAACCGCTATACAATCGTGCCTTGCAAGGTATGTATCCACCAGCGTCTACTATTAAGCCTTTTGCAGGGTTAGGCGGTATCCATTACGGTCTGCGTAATTGGGAAACCACTATTTATGACCCCGGTTATTTTAGCTTGCCCGGGGACTCACATCGTTTTCGCGATTGGAAACGCGGCGGTCATGGTACCGTTGATCTTAAAAAATCGATTATGATGTCTGTCGATACTTATTATTACAAGCTGGCTTATGAGATGGGTATTCAGCGCCTGCATGACTGGATGGCTGAGTTTGGTTTTGGCGAGCGCACCGGTATTGATTTGCCTAACGAAAAGTCCGGCATTATGCCTTCGCCTAAATGGAAAAAAGATCGCTATGATAAAGACTGGCTGCCGGGCGAGACGATCTCGGTGAGTATCGGTCAAGGATATTTTTTAGCAACACCGTTACAAGTCGCTAATGCTACCGCGATGACGGCTAGCAAAGGCAATCATATCACGCCGCATCTACTAAAAAGCAGTGAAGGGGCAGCAGCAGTCAAAGTCATTAGCAAACCTGATGGCAAGATTGCTTATAATGGTAAGCCATCCGACTGGCTACGCATGCATGATGCTATGGAAGACACGGTGAAGAGTGGTACCGCACGTGGTATCTACACCAAGAAGTATCGTATCGCGGGCAAAACCGGAACCGCTCAGGTAAAATCCATTGCGCAGGGTAAAAGTTATGATAAATCGGCTCTCGATAAACGCCATTGGGATCATGCTTGGTTTACCGGTTTTGCACCAGTTGAGAACCCAAGCATTGCGCTAGCGGTACTGGTTGAAAATGGCGGCGGCGGTAGTGCTGTTGCCGCGCCTATCGGACGAGAGCTCTTTGATTACTGGGTGATGCAGCGCAGTAAAGACCCTATTATGCCGCCGACTGCAGATCAGCTAAAAATCATCAAGCGTCATAAAGCGATAGAAAAAGCGCGCCTTGATGCTATTCGTGAAGCGGAGGCGAAAGCAGCAGCCGAAGCGGAGGCTGCGGCTTTGGAAGAAAAGGCTCTGCTAACTGCCGCTACCCCTACTCTCTAAAACAACCTTGATTTAACCTTTTTTATTATGAAAAAATCCTCAGCAGTACGCCAGTCGCAAGCCCAAAAAGCAAGAGTATCAAAATCAAAGACTGGTAGATCAAAAGACGCCACATCAAAAGCGCAACCACAAGCTGCAGGTTGTGTCCGTATCATCGGTGGTCAGTTTAAGCGGCGTAATGTCACCTTTATCGATGGTGAAGGCCTGCGTCCAACTCCAGATCGCCTGCGTGAGACGCTATTTAATTGGCTACTCGCGGATATACATGGCGCGCGCGTATTAGACAGCTGCGCGGGTAGCGGCGTCTTAGGTTTTGAAGCTTTGTCTCGCGGCGCGGCGCATTGCACTTTTATTGAAGCCAACCCAGCACAAGCACAGCGGCTCTCACAGAATGCTGAGCAGCTACGTCTAGAAGCGGACAGCTTTAGCATAAGGTCTGGTAAAGCTGAAAATGTCCTGACACAAAAACAGGATTTCACCCAACCGTTTGATATTATCTTTATCGATCCGCCGTACGCAGACGATCTGTGGCAGCCTATTTTGAGTACGCTAATCGAGCAAGAACTGCTCACAAGCGAAACCCTGATTTATTTGGAAGCCGATAAAGACTTAACTGTTCAATTGGCGCAATTAGCCGAGACTCTAAGTGATAATAAGGATGTGCAGTCAATAACTGGTTTTACTTGTCTAAAACAAAGCAAAGTAGGTCAAGTTGTTGCTGGACTTTATCAGCTGTCAGCGTCATAATCATCTCACTGCTTTTTACTATTGTCACAACATCTCATCAAGAAATAATGATAATGTGTTAAGATCTTTAATGCCAAAAAGTACAAAACCTGCTGAATATGACTGTTTAATGTAATGCAGGACAAAATAAACCCCATTGGCGCTTGCAAGCAGGAGCGCTACTGCTTATAATGTGCAGTCTGTTTTTTGAGAGCCCCGTTCCCAGCTAAACTCTCAACGAATTCTAAATTTAAGGTTTTATCATGAAAACACTTAGTGCAAAACCAGCTGAAGTGACCCATGACTGGTATGTTGTCGATGCTGACGGCAAAACCCTTGGTCGCTTAGCCACGCAAATCGCTACTCGCTTACGTGGCAAGCATAAGCCTTCTTTTACTCCGCATGTTGATACTGGTGACTTCATTGTCGTCATCAACGCTGATAAGATCACAGTAACGGGTAAAAAAGCGCAAGATAAAAAGTACTATCGTCACAGTGGCTACCCAGGTGGTATCAAAGAAACCAACTTCAATAAGCTGCTTGCACATAAGCCTGAAGATGTTCTACACAAAGCAGTTAAGGGTATGCTTCCAAAAGGTCCTCTTGGCTATGCGATGATCAAGAAGCTGAAATTATATGCGGGTACAGAGCATCCACATGAAGCTCAGCAACCTAAAGAACTAGACATCTAAGGATAATTTTATGGAACGCAATTACGGAACTGGTCGCCGCAAGACGTCTACCGCTCGTGTATTTTTAGCGAAAGGTAACGGTAGCATCGTTGTCAACGGCAAGCCACTTGATGAATATTTCAGCCGTGAAACCTCACGCATGGTTGTTCGTCAGCCATTAGAGCTACTTGAAACCCCTACTGCTTACGACCTTTACATCACGGTAAAAGGCGGCGGTATCAGTGGTCAAGCAGGCGCGATTCGCCACGGTATCACTCGTGCCCTAATCGAGCTTGACGAAACCAACAAGCCTGCACTAAAAGCAGCTGGTTTTGTGACTCGTGACTCACGTCAAGTTGAACGTAAGAAAGTCGGCCTACGTAAAGCACGTAAGCGCCCACAATTCTCAAAACGTTAATCAAAGCTATTGCTTATTGGTTTGCTACTCTATTGCTCGTCAGATAGTATTAAGAGTAGCAGCTAGTATTAGCATAGATTTGCACAACCTTATAAGTAGCTCGCTGCTTATAAGGTTTTTTTGTGGAAGAGAGCTAATGGTCGATAAACTGGCTTGGCTCAAGCGTAACCTGCCGTTTAATGCTAAGGGTATAAACAAATGCGCTGAGTTAAAGCGCTAGCCTACAAAACTCTGCTGCAAGCAAAACTCATCTTGTAAAGCAAGCTCATCTACCCCATCATAATAGCAACTTTTATTACAGCATCCTTATTATGAAAGCCCCTGAAAAATACGATCCTAGTAAAGCTAAAAATAAAGCCAACCCGCAACATGGCGTCTCTAGCCAGCCAGCAAAATCGCCGGCTCTAGCTGTGGGTACGCCAACCATCACTGAGACACAAAAAAAAACCGCTCAAGCTGAAAAAAAGCCTTTTCAGTGGCAGTTTTTATTGCCGAAGTATTGGGGTATTTGGTTAGCTTTAGCGCTAGTATTACCGATGGTCTATTTGCCACTACGTTATCAGTTTTGGCTAGGCCGTAAGCTAGGTGTTTTGGTGTATAAAGTAGCGGGCTCGCGTCGCCGTGATACGCTGATTAACCTAAAGCTTGCGTTCCCAGAAAAACCGGAAGTTGAGCGGACACTGATGGCCAAGCAAGTGTTTGTCAATCAAGGTATCGGTGTGTTTGAGACTTTATGTGCTTGGTTTCGGCCTAATGTGTTTACTAAAACGGTATCGATATCGGGGTTGCAGCATCTGGTTAATGCGCAAAATGAGGGGCGCGCGGTCATTTTATTGGGTGCTCACTACACCATGCTCGATTTAGGCGGCTTGCTCTGTACTCAGTTCTTTGCCACCGACTGTATGTATCGCACGCAAAATAACGCGCTACTGGATTGGTTCATCTACAACGGTCGCACGACTATCTTTGGTAAGCAGATCTCTAGCCGCGATATGCGCAGCTTAGTTGATTCGATCAATGAGGGTCATGTGATTTGGTACTCACCCGATCAAGACTATGGCCTTAAGCAAGGGGTGATGGCGCCATTTTTTGGGGTACCAGCCGCCACTATTACTATGGCGAGACGCTTAGCAAAGCTTGGCAGTAAAACCCATCCACCAGCGGTGATGGCACTGCATACTTATCGTCAGACCCCTGATAATCTACCGCGCGGCAAACGCCCACATTATCATCTGACCATTACTCCAAAGCTTGAGAACTATCCAAGCAATGATGAGGTCGCTGATGCCACGCGGGTCAATGAGATACTAGAGAGCCTAATCCGTATAGATCCGACGCAGTGGATGTGGTTTCATCGGCGCTTCAAACATGGTCCAAAGGGTCGCACGGATATTTATAAATAATAGGCGTAATCACCTAACAGCGTGTTATTGCCCGCTCAATATCGCTACTAAATTTGCTATACTCTGCTACTGATATTTCGCGCGTAAGCGTAGATATAGTCGATACACTTTAAAAATGACATAGCGCTGCTGGGATGAATTTTGTGCAGCCTCTGTGCAAGCAGCACGCCAGCAAAATTTATACCAGTAGCGCGCTTAAATCTATAACAGTTTTACTTTCAACTGACTATATCCCCTCTAATAAAACACTAGTAACAACACAATGGACTTTTTATGAGCGATAATAATTCGGCCTCTTCACCACAAAGCAAACGCATCTTGACTGGTATAAAACCAACCGGCATTCCGCATTTAGGTAACTATGTTGGTGCTATTCGTCCAGCGATAGAGTCCATTCAAAACAGCGATGATGAAGCGTTTTTCTTTTTAGCAGATTATCACGGGATTATCGGCTGCTATGATCCCGCTATCATTCATGAGTCTACTAAAGCCATTGCCGCGACTTGGCTGGCCTGCGGTCTTGACCCTGAGCGCGTGACTTTTTATCGTCAGTCCGATGTTCCTGAGATCACCGAGCTAGCTTGGATCTTGAATTGCTCTTGTGCTAAAGGGCTTATGAACCGCGCCCATGCCTATAAAGCGGCGGTCGATATCAATACTGAAAAAGCGGACGTTGATCCTGATCAAGGAATAACGATGGGTCTGTTTGGCTATCCGGTGCTGATGGCAGCTGATATCTTGATGTTCAACGCCACTCATGTCCCTGTAGGCCGCGATCAGATCCAGCATATCGAGATGGCACGCGATATCGCCGGCACCTTTAACCATAGATACAAGCCTTTATTTACGCTACCAAGTGCGGTGGTCGATGACGACATCCCACTACTTACTGGCCTTGATGGCCGCAAAATGAGCAAGAGCTATAGCAATACCATTCCGCTATTTGGTGAGGCTAATGGGCAAGTGAGCTCAGAGAAGCAAATGCACAAAGCCATCATGAAAATTGTCACTAACTCACAACTTCCTGATGAGCCAAAAGACGCTGATGCTTCGGCTATCTTTGAAATTTATAAAGCCTTTGCAACGCCGACAGAGATCGCTGATATGCGCGCGCAATTTGCGGCCGGTATCGGCTGGGGTGATGCCAAGCAAGTCTTGTTTGATAAAATAAACGATGAGATCGCACCCTTTCGCGCGCGTTATGAAGAGCTAATGGCCAATCCAAAAGAGCTAGAAGAAATCTTGCAAATGGGCGCAGACAAGGCCCGCCGTCACAGCCGTAAACAGTTAGATAAAACGCGCCGCGCCATCGGTATTCGCCCGCTAGCTAAACTCAAATAATCCGTTAGCTAGTCAGCCGATAAAGATGCCTTCAACGATTAGTTTAGCGCCTGATACTGCCTCTGATTTGACCAACCAAGGTTATGTTCATGCAGCTGATGCCACGCTGCGAATTTATCAAACGCCAGTAGCAAACCTGCCAGAGGACCTATATGTGCCGCCTGGGGCGTTTGCCATTTGGCTTGAGCAGTTCGCAGGGCCGTTAGATTTTTTATTGTATTTAGTCAAAAAAAACAATGTCGATCTAACACAGATGGATATTCTGCCGATTACTGAGCAGTATTTGGCTTATATCAGCGAGCTTGATAGCGATCATTTTGAACTCGCAGGCGACTACCTATTAATGGCTTCGACTTTGATTGCGATCAAGACAGAGCTACTACTACCAAAAGCGCAAACCCCAACCGATGAGCGCGATCCCAAAGCTGAGCTGATTGAGCGCTTAGAGGCCTACGCGCAGATTAAGGAGGCAAGCCGGCGCTTAGATGCGCTAGTTCGCCTGGAGCGCGATGTATTCTTAGCGATGGTCAGTCTACCGAGCTTTGAAGTGATGCAAGCTGAACTACCTAGCTACTCACCCACCCTACTGATCGATAGCTTATTTAAGATGCAATTGCAGCCTGATTATCAAATGCATAGCATCAAAGTCGATGCGGTACCTTTATCTGATCGGATCGCTAGCATCAGTCGCCAATTAAGCACTGGCAGTGCTCGCTCCTTTTATCAGCTATTAGACAAATCTCAAGGAAAAATCGGCGTAGTAGTAAGCTTTGTGGCAGTGTTAGAGCTGATGAAAAGGCAGTTAGTGGGTGTGGTTAATAGTGATGCAGAAGGTGATAAAGAGACCAGCCAAATAAACTCGTTAACTTTACAATGGTTGGTGTAGGGTTCGCGGTTGGAGTTAAACTTACCCCTAAACAGAGCAAACATGGTAAAAAATAACGATATTTCTAATGCTAAAGACCATAGCTTACAGATAGAGGTGCTGCTACATGCCTCAGATGCGCCACTCACTGAGCAAGCGCTAAAAAGGCATTTATCTTTATCAAATAAAGAGCTGGAGCTGGCCTTAGTGCAATTACAACAGCGCTTAACCTCTAGTGTGTTAAGACTACATAAAACCGCAAGTGGCTATCGGCTACAAATTGCTGATGATTATAGCGCGCTTATTCAGCGTGTGTTTCCACAGCGGCAACAGCGTCTTAGCCAAGCGCTGCTTGAGACGCTAAGCGTCATTGCTTATAAGCAGCCCGTCACTCGTAGCGACATCGAGTACGTGCGCGGAGTGACGTTGTCGAGTAGTCTGTTAAGGCAGCTGTTCGATAAAGGCTGGATTATGGAAGACGGCTATAAAGACACTTTAGGGCGTCCAGCCCTACTGCATACTACCCCGCAGTTTCTGGACGCTTTTGGATTGACAGCTTTGGACGAGCTACCACCAATGCCTGATTTTTCCGCGATAAGCGACGCGGCTTCGCATTACCCGTGAACCGGCTCATGGTAGCTTCGCCTTCTGCACATATACCGTGCATACTAATAACCATCTTAACCGTCTTAATCAATATGGTCAGATCCAACCACAGCGTTTGGTTGTCAACGTACCAAGTATCAAGCTCAAAACGCTTTTGCCAACTGATACTATTGCGACCATTGATTTGCGCGTAACCCGTGACCCCTGGCAGCACCAAATGCCGGCGAAACTGTTCTGAGTTATATAGGGGCAAATACTCCATAAGCTGAGGACGTGGGCCTACTATACTCATCTCACCTTTGAGCACGTTCCATAGTTGTGGCAACTCATCGAGACTGCTCGCTCGAAGTTTCTTACCAAAATCAGTTAATCGGTACTCATCAGCTAATAGCTTACCTTCAGAATCTTTTTCGTCACTCATCGTGCGAAACTTAAAGATTTTAAAGGGTTTACCATTAAGGCCGGACCGAGTTTGACAGAATATAACAGGCGATCCAAAATTCCTCCTAACCTTGTACGCTACCAAAAGATACACAGGCAACAGTAGAATTAAGACCGTAAGAGCAAGACTGAAATCGAGGGTTCTTTTAAACATAGTTAGACCTCATCAGTTTTTGACATCTCCTAAAGCCGCTATACCTCTTTTTTAATCAGCTATATCAGGACATGTAAATGTAAAAATAAAGAGCAATTAGATTCGATTGTTCTTAAAACGATGACTCATAATTTCGTTGTATTGTGAAAATCTAACCTAAGCCCATCTCCGCTATCATCTGAGTGTTTACTTTTTTGACGTCATACTTATCTACCGCGATGTTTCTAGAAGCTAAGCCCATTTGTTCATACAGATAGGGATGGTCTATAAACTGGCGCATGGCACTTGTTAATTCATTAATTGCTTGCACAGGAACTAAATACCCATTTTTGCCAGAGACCACCGTTTCTCTACAGCCCGGAGCATCGGTGGTAATAATTGCTCGCCCCATGGACATAGCTTCTAACACCGAGCGTGAGGTACCCTCGCGATAAGATGGCAATACATACACCGAACTTGCTGCTATAGCAGGACGAACATCGCTAAGTTTTCCCCAGTAAGTGATATCGCCGTTCGCTATCCACTGATCTAACTGTGCCTGCTCAATCGCTGCTGGATTGTCATCTATCCAGCCCACAAGATGAAACTCAGCATTACAGTGATCCTTTTTTATACGTTTGGACGCTTCAATATATTCCAACACCCCTTTATCTTTGAGGAGTCTGGCGATTAATAAGAAAGAAGGTTTGACGCGATTGCACTCATCTCTTGGTAACGGCAACACCTCAAAGTCATGTAGATCAACGCCTGAGCCATTGACCACTACTGTTGGAATAGTTGACTGCACTATATTTAGTTTTTTGAATAAATTTAAGTCATCTTTATTCTGAAAAAACACTTTAGAAGACTTAGCTAATGCTTGTTGATATAGCGCGTGTACAAACCTCTGGAATACGCTGCGCTTATTGGTTTCTTCTACTTGCTGAAAGGTATACCCTAAGCCCGATATCAGCACAAAACGATAAGGTACTTTGGCAAGCCATGCGGCTAACGTTCCGTACACCACAGGCTTAATGGTGTAAGCAAGTACATATTGTGGTTTGATTTTATTTAGGATCTGATAACTGGCCAAAAGCGTCTTTATATCTTTTATTGGATTAGTTCCAACGGGCTGCATAGTGATCTGATGAACGTGATAGCCGAGGCCTTTGAGCGTATTATGATCTGTAGCATAGTCCTCTAAGGCAGGAGCAACGACATGTATCTCATAGCCTAATTGAGCAATAGACGCCAAAAGCTTGCCTCTAAAATTTAAAACGTGAGGCAAATAGTTAGAAAATATTAAAAACCTTTTCATAGTAGTCATAATGTCTTCAACTTAGTTTTGAGTCATATTGAAAGGACAGTTGTGAAGGTTATTATTGAAACCAACACTCTAAAACCTATATCAGCGTTTGTATTCTTATATTCATATATTTAAATATATGAATATACTATAGGTAATATTTCTAAGGATTACAATAGAAAAGACATAAATAATATTTCTATTTATGTCTTGAGAGAGAAATTATTGAGAGGTTTTTTAATCTATCTTAGTGGACGGGTTTTGTTTAGCAGGGTTTTTGTTTTCGAATAAAGTACGAATGTCACAATCAGCGCAGACGAATAAGACATAAATCACGACAAATACATAGCGGTATCGAACCGCGGTACCATAGTTTGCAACGACTAAGCCGTAGACTGACATCGATAGCACCATAAATAACAACCAAAATGCTAGTTTATCAGGGCTTTTTAACCAAGCTTTACGCGTGATCAAAAATAAAATAGCAAGAATAAATAGATTCTCAAAAGACTGTAATAGTTGTAAAGCATTACTCGCCTCCCAAACAAAGGGTTTTGATAAGAAATACAGCCCTGAAGTTAACCCTTGAAAGACAAAGTCGGATGCTCCTGAGATGAGACTGATCTTATCTGGATCACCGCCATCCTCTACAAACATAGCGACCCTAAACTTATTGACTAACGGGATAGCGACAGGCGCGGAGAGCAGCAAAGCGGCAAGACTGATTGCGCCGATGATCAAAGCCTTGACCAATCCCATACCCTTTTTTGCGACATTAAAAATAAAGTACAGCAGGACTATAGGAGCTAAAATATAAAAATTCTGAAATTTGATTAGATAGACGGGAATGGTACAAAGAGCACTTTTAATAAACTTAGATTCTCGAGCAAAAACGATCGATAAAATCATAAAAAAGAAGATTGGCGTTTCTCGTAAGCTCAAAGCAGTATATAAAGCAACACTAGGAAACAACAGATAAAACCATACGGATACCTTAGTAAAGATATTTTTGACATACAAAACTAAGAATAAGACGATATAAAGAAAGGTATTATAAAACCCTAAACTAATGGCGGAAACGGGAGTAGGAAATGGCATGAGGGCAAAAAAAGCACTGGCTTGCAACACGTTTTCACCACTCGTTAGCGCCTCCATAATCCCTATCTCGCCCGTCCTTATCGCATTGACTCCGCGCCAATACCGGAACTGATCGCCCATATAGGACGTACTAAATAGCACATCATTTAAGACGAAAGGTAGCAAACAGTGTAAGGCAAGGACGACTTGATAGTTAGAGGGCACCCGAAACTTATAACCAGCAATCACAATCAATAACAAGCATATCAAAAAGCTAGGCAAATCAAAGAGCCTAATCCCTAAAAATCCATATGAATAAATCCAGCTTGGGTCTGTCATTAGATTTTCTCTATGTTGTTTTTTGAATATTGTAAATATTAAGCAGACTAATAATACTTAGCAGACTAACCATGATTGAAGCGGCGCTCTATATCATCTATGAGATACGAGTTTAAAAACATCTGCTAATAATGGCGCCTGCACCTGTAAAGAGTAAAAGTCTCTCACTGATTTCTTGCCGGCATCGCCGAGTAATTGTCGCCTTTCTTTAGAGTGTAATAATTTATACAATGCCCTATCCCACTGCTCTAAGCTATTGGCTAGATAACCACACTCACAGCTAGTGATGATATCTACATTGACCCCAACAGGGCTAGCCACTACTGGCTTGGCGCAGGCCATATATTGAAGGAGTTTATAACCACACTTCCCTCTCTCCCACGGACCGTCTATCAATGGCATAATCCCAATATCAAATTGCTCAATATAGCTTGCCTCTGTGCTCTCACTCCAAGAGAGTATCTCAACCTCTAGCCCATCAAGCTTATCTTGCATTTGCTGAGTAGAGCCGACCAGATGTATCTTAAAGTTGACTTTCTTTTGTAGCTCTAAAAACATCTCTTTTAACTCTAAAACGTATTTTTCAGTGGTTGGCGAGCCAATCCAACCGATAATAGGGACTTCGTTATCAGTCTCTATAGCTTGATAGCGGCGGTTATCGAGCACCGTTGGGATAATGACCACCTTCTTGCTTGCTGAGCTGGCGGCACGCTCTGCAAGATAAGCGTTCCCCGCGATAACTGTAGCGGCATTATGCATAACCTTACTAATTTTATTCGATAATAAAAGCCTGACCATCTTATGGTTCGAGAGGTCATAATTATGAAAAACAGCATCATCATAATCGACGACATAGGGCTTTCCTAACTTAGCGATGAGAGCCTCTGCCCAAGCTGGTAGATAAGGAAAAAGCTCTTTTTCTATCCAAATAACATCATATCTTTTGAGTGTAAATAGCTTATACAGCCTAGCTAAGTAGCACTGCAATACTTTGGCGGTAGAGCGACCCTTGCCAGCATACAACTGATGTAAATAGTCACTGTCATAAAGTGGAAAGACATCAACCGTTATTTTTTTATCTTCTAAAAAGGGTAAATACTGCATAGAACGTAAGCGACTACTAGCGCCCATACGCGTATGCCTAGAGAATAAAGCCACTTTGAGTACTTTATCTTTTTTCATGAGAGGTTATCCCCCTATAGATTTGACGATAGCGCTCAGCGCCTTTATCCGCAGAGAAATAATCATCGGCAGCATCTCTGCAGCGTTGACTTAACTGGTTATCTTGGTAAAGGATGTCCAACTTCTCTAACGCTTCATCAATAGCGCGTTGACTGCCGTCCTCTATAACGACACCGACTTGATACCTCTCGATAAGGCTTGCCATATCTCCTACGCCCCGATTACCAATGACCGGAATACCGCAAGCCAAAAACTCTCCTAGGCGGGTTGGCGCTGACCCTAACTTACTAATGCCTGCGGTAAAATATAGTAACCCCGCTTTGATATCGGCAATATTTTTTGCAATATCATTCGGGCTTGAGCTGAAAACTTCTAATTTTGAGGGCTCGATCTCATACTTTTTCGCCATTGTCCGTAGCGTTTGCGCTGAATCTCGGGTCACAATCTTAAAAGTTGCACTCTTATCTTTTTGCAATTGCGTTTTTAGCGATGAAAACAGCCAGTCTAAGTGATACCAGCCACTGATGACCGTGCCCATAGTGCCCAGTTTTTTATTCTCCATCGCTATGGTAGATAACTTAAATCTCTCCAGATCAACACAAGTGGTAATGACAGAGAACTTCTGAGTCCTTAATTGCGGCTGTTGTTGTTGCAAATAATCAACCGCCGCTTCGGTAAGGCTGACCACATGCGCGGCATCTTTGAGGAGCTTGGTCTCCAACCATGCCAGTACTTTATGGACCACGCTATGACGAACTAGCCGGCCGGCCTCTATCATCTCCTCAAGCCACAAAGCGCGCATATCAAAAATAAAAGGCACTTGGGTTTGTTTACCCACCACCCAAGCTGCTATCGCTGGTATATAACTACGGCAATGGATATAGTGCGCGCGATTAGAGCGCGAAAACTGCCAAGTGTAATAAAGCAGAGCCGATAAATCCCATAGCGTCGCTAATAACCTAGGCTTGTGATGATAGGTTTTAGGCTGCCAGTGAATGCCATAGTGCTCACACTCTGTTTTTAGCGCTTGCAGCTCATCAGTCTTTGCTAGATCCGAAGCCTTTTCAAAGCTGATGATAGTGAATTGATATTCATCAGCGAGACGTGACAGATAAGCCAATATCTGCGAGCGACCTAAAGGCTCAAGTAAGCCCGTATAAGAGAGATAAAGCACTTTTATTTTAGACATAGTTGTTTATCCCCTCAGGAAACATGACGTCTAAATATTGATTGGCTATTTTTTCTAGCGAGAAGTCAGCGGCTCGGTTCTTTAGTACTTGTCCATCATGAGATTGCTGTAAGGATTCAAGCATGGCTTTTGCTAACGCGTCAACGTCGTCAACAGGTACTAACGTTCCGTATTTTCCGTCTGCAAGAATTTCTCTCGGACCAGACTGACAATCGGTAGAAACCACAGGAACACCGGCAGTCATAGCTTCTACTATGACATTGCCAAATCCTTCACAATTAGACGATAAAACAAATAGATCTGCTCGTATATACTCAGCAGCGACATCTTTTTTAAAACCAACCAAAGTCACATAGTCTTGTAAACCTAGCCCTGCAATCAACTCCTCTAACTGACTTCTTAGCTCTCCATCGCCGACTATGACTAGCTCAGCATCGATGTTCTCTAAAAGCTTAGCAAAGGCTTTAATCAGTAAAGCTTGATTTTTTTGCCATTTAAGTGAGCCGACATTAATAACTCTACAACGTTGTTTAATAGTGTTTTCTGCTGCCTTGTCTTCTATAGGCATATCAATCGGATTATGAATCACATTAAACTTAGTGTTAGCAAGCCCTGCCAACTGCTTGATATCTGCTGCCACCCCATTAGAAACTGCCAAGCGTACGTCAGCTAAAGGGTAGACCCACTTAATAGTTTGCGCTAATATCTTCTTTCTATGCTTACTATATTCAGCAGTTGAAAGCGACAAAGTAGTGTGGTCGCTGACTACCACGCGCCCCCTACATCTTGACAGTCGAAATGCAATAGTGGCTATCACGGTTAAAGGCCACATAACCGCAATAAGTATCTCAGGATCATTGTTTCTTAAGTATGACAAAAGAGGCGTAAACGACCCTCTTATTTTTTTACTATTGATATCAATGACACGAACCCTTTCATCCAAAGTATCCAATAGTTCACCTTGCTTTTGAATAAGGATCACATCGACTGCAAAGCCCCGCTGAATAAACGCAGTTGATAAACTCACAAACACCTTCTCAGCTCCACCGCCGTCGAGGTTTGGCAAAAATATGGCTATTTTTCTTTTGCATTTATCACTCACTTTTGCGGTCTCCTATAGTGATAACGTCAAGACCTTGAATATCATTTAGCTTATTGACTCTATAATGAAGCAAGTAGTTGGCATAAGCGCTAGCTGCCTTCGCTGCTGTCCATTGTTTGCTATAAAACACCCGACCGCTATCAATGTCATCTTGCTTAACATTAGGTAAGTCCTCATTGCGCGTAAAGCTTGCAATCGCTTGCAGCAACAGATCATGGCCGTGGGTCATCACCTTTTGATGTAACTCTAGTAAGCTCTCATTACCGAGTAGCAAAGTTCTTTCAGTACATATCAAATTACCGCTATCTATGCCTTCATCTAGCCACATAATGGTATTGCCTATCAGCTGAAACTCTTTGTTTGCTAAGCACCAGTTGGTACAATTAGGACCGCCTTTGACATAAGGAGAGAGACCGGTATGCAGATTCATTATTTTGCCACTAAGAGCAATGTTTTTTATCAGCTCAGCGCCTAGTAGGTTGGTTCCTGAGACGACGACTAACTCAGGTTTGGTTGCTGCTACTAAGTCTACAACGGCCTGCGCATTGACATTATCAACCACTAAACGTTTAACCGAGCTCAGGGCGCTGAGATCTTGTTGAAAGCTCGCCTGCATTTTTCGCCAGGCAATAGCGAGCGGCAAAGACAGTATTTTTTTCATTCCTTGAGATAGAAGACGACTTCTTATAGCCTTTTTTGCAGTGCTTTTTTTATTCACAATGACTACTGCATCTAAAGCAAATTTACGATTTATGCGTTCACATAAATACTTATGATTAGGCTGATCGCCTATGAGCGCTATAATTTTCATGTGATTAAAGCCCTCCTACCAAAGGATTTATACTTCGCTTCATCCATAGTATGAGCATCAAAGGTAAACCGATTGAACACCCCGCTCTTGCTGGTACTATATTTATCCCCTACCAGTAATATATGATCAACCCCTTGCCCTTTTGCCTGATGTACTTGCTGCTGTGTCGCACTACCATTGGGAAAGGCGTAAATATTACAATCAAGCAATAGCTCCTCTAAAAAATACGCCTTACACCTTTTTATATCCTCTAAAAAGTATGCTTCATGCTGATGCTCCATCGACAGATGCTCATAAGAGTGAGCGCCGATTTCATGTACAGCTGAGATCTCTAAGATGTCTTTTTTGCTCATGGCTGATGCACATAGAAACTCCGGATAATTCAACAAAAAATCTAGTAGTATTTCTCTTTGCGGGATAAACTGCGCCGCTGGCAGATATTTAATCGCAAAAGATGCTTTTCGGCCTACCTCATGTCTATCGCCATCGGTAGCTATTTCTAAAGGTATTTTCTTTAGTAGCTCAGTAGGCGCTTTACCAATGAAGTCTTGCAGTAGCACATTGACAGGAGGCAAGCCCGTTTCAATACAATAAGGAATGACATTTTGATTAACACGTATCTTATGCTTATCTAGTACTGGCACTGCATACTCTATAAAGTCTTTATAGCCATCATCAAACGAGAGGATAAGCTTAGGTTTACGGGTTTGTATCTGTTCAAAGTCAGCAAACAAGCAAATATGAAACTCTGTTTTTAAATAGTTAATAAGCTCGTCAAATAGCGCTGGCGCTAACGCATTATAGGTACTGCCGTTATTAGGAGAGACTCTATGAAGATTCAGCACCGTAACCACCTCGTTGCTCACTAGTCTTTTTTTTCTAGCGCGCAATCTAGCCGTCGTTGTCAATGTACGAAATGCGAGGGTCTTGAGCGAGTAACTTTTCATTGCTTAAATCTCTCTCGTTATTTATTAAATTCACTTACCCTTATATACTTTATACCACAAAAAACGTGCGGATATTTTATACAGGCTTTGGGATAATTAATAATTCGGGATGATTATTCACTAGCTATTGAGCTAATCATCACCCAGCAAGTCAATGAAATTAATATCCTTATGACCTCTTAATGAATATGCAGCAGTGGTATCGTAGTGATAGACAGTTAATCCGTCTTTGCTAACGCACTGCATATAGTTTAAAACCGCCTCTGCTGGACTATTAAGCCTAATGACTTTTGCGTGGTTTAACCAAAGCTTTTCGCGCGGGTGCATAATGTACAAATCAGTGCTCGCCATTAGCTCTACTGCTTTTTGTCTTAACTTCGTTTGCTGGCATTCACTAAAGTCTTGAAAGGCGGTGCCTAAAAGGATAGCGCTAACCTGTGCTGGCAGCTTATCTAAATCTCTTTGATCTAATAGTTTGCTCCAATCCCACTGCAGAGTCATTACTCTATCTTTTTCGACAATGTTTTCTAAATCAGCGAATACTGTGTAGTGGCGCTTACTCCTAGTTCTTAAGTACTTAGCGCCGCCCTTAGGAAATAATAGTTTAGAAAGCAGCCCTTTAAGACCTGGTCTAGCCAAAGGCGTCTCGCAAAAATACTTTGATGTTTTTAAAACATTATAGGAGCCATCATCAAAAGTATTAATCTGAGCAAAAGGAAATAATTTAGCGGCAAGGGCAAAGGTAAAACTATCAACACCGGCCAAAAAAACCTTCCCTTTTGTCAAAGACGCTATCATCTGCATCAAAATATATTTAGCAACGTTCTTCAAAAACTTATCATTAGCAAATACATCTATACTAAAAACCGCATTTTTTTTAATTTTATCGTAGGTCGCATAAACTTCAGGCGCATCTTCGTTTTTATGATCAAAATAACAAATGACTAAAATATAAGAGCTTACTTTTTCAACACTGAGAATCTCTTCTATAATCAGAGATTGCAGTCTGGTTCTTACCATAAAAATATTCATCTTAATCGCCCCTTATGTCACCATCTGCTAAGCTTAATAATTCTGCTGATCTCGGCTACTAATATGAGATATGTATATTTATTATTGACTACATCTCAGACTCGAATAGCCCCGCTATACTATCGCTAGTCACCGCGGTATTCGCCTCGACGTTTTGTTTAAGCCTTCTTCCTATAATCTCATGCAGATATTTCGGCGCTAAGCCAAAACCTGGGCGTACGCTACGGACAGAGTCCTCAGTTATGATGTCGCCTTCATCTAGGTCTTTTATAAAATACAGTGAGCGCCGAAACTTGGTATTGGTTTTTTCACTGGCTTTTCGGCTGTAATTTACCTGCCCAAGCGCTTGCCAAGCGGTTTTGCTATCACGGCATAATTGATTCAAACCTGCAGGCTCCAGCGAAAAGCTATCATCAGGACCACCGCCATGACGATCGAGGGTGAAGTGCTTTTCGATGATAGAGGCGCCAAGGGCAATGCTAGTAATCGCTGTGGTGTTATCCAAAGTGTGATCAGACAGACCTGTGACCAGCCCAAAGCGCTCAATCATGTCTGCTAGGGTACGCAGGTTGTAATCTGCCGCAGGCGCAGGATAACCGCTGACGCAGTGCAAAATAGCAAGCTGCTTACAGCCGCCGACACGCGCCGCCTCTATCGCTTCTGCTATCTCTTCGGCATTAGCCATACCCGTAGACATGATCATCGGTTTGCCCGTACCCGCGACATATTTGATCAGAGCTAAGTCAACGACTTCAAAAGAGGCTATCTTATAAGCAGGAGCGCCTAGATCCTCTAGCAGATCGACTGCAGTATTATCAAAAGGTGAACTGAAGATAGTTATACCAATCTTACGAGCATAATCAAAAAGCGGCTTATGCCAGTCCCAAGGGGTATGAGCCCATTCGTACAAATCATATAAAGTGCGCCCGGCCCACAGCCCCTCAGTGATCTGAAAATCCGGTAGGTTTGACTTTAAAGTAATAGTATCCGGTCTATAGGTTTGTATTTTTACCGCGTCGGCGCCGGCGCGTTTGGCCGCCTCAATAATACGCAAAGCCACCTCAAGCTGGCCATTATGGTTGGCTGACATCTCGGCGATGATATAAGGCGCTTGCCGACGGCCTATCACCCGACCATTGATATGGATATTACTCATCATTTGCCTTCTCCAAAGTCATCTTATATCGCTGCCCATATAGGTCGATGTATGCCGGAAAGCGCTCAGGATCACAGACTCGTATCTTATCGAACTGGCTTGCTATACTCTTAAAAGGATCAATTACACTATCTGCTGGAGTACGCTTTGGATAATAGGTCGGCGCTATATTTGGGTCTTGCGGCTTAGCTAAGACACTATTAAAGTGATCAATAGCAAAATTAATCAGCTCAATCTCCTTTGTAAATAGCTGCTCGTTTATCTCGTTCCATAGTGCATGTTTGGGAACTTGAAACTTTAGCTTCTGCCATATTTTGCCGCTATCGACCTTGTCAGCAGCTTCTAATAGGCTCAAAGTGAGCTGCTCTTCTCCCTCTAAGATGCTCCAGATATGAGGGCTCCACCCTCTGCCTTTTGGTAAGTCGCTAGCATGCAGTACTAAACAGCTGGTATAAGCCATGCGCTCTTGGCTAGTGATAATCTCTGTACAGGAGAACAAAAATAACAAGTCACCGCCGGACAGATCCTGTTTCTGATGTACTAGCTCTATCTCATGCTGACTGTTATTCTCTTGCATCCAAGCGTATAGATAGACATTGATAGGATGTCTTGAGTCACTGCATAGGAAACTGACTCTCATAGTCTCTCCTTTATACCTAAAACAAAACCCTTGCGAGACGTGATGCTCCCAATCCATCAGTAATGCTACTAGCCACCCTACCCATCTCGCTCATCTTAGCTACAACTGACGCTATACAATGCCCAAGTGCTGAGGGCTCAGCCTCTAGTACTGCTAAATCAAAGCGCTGTGCAGCGCTTACCTCCTCTAAAGCGTCAGCAATAACTCGTTGATTATCTGCTAGTACTAACATAATCGTCGGCAGTCCGAGACAGCACCTCTCCCATGAGGTCGACCCTGCCGCGCCGATAGCCAAATCACTATTGGCCATGAGCTCAGCCATGTTATCTACTGCTACCTTCACCACCGTAGGCCACGGCATGATTGCGGCTTGTTGCTTTACCGCTGCAATCGATGGCGATGTCGAACCCATAACTACAGTAATGGTGCAATAATCAGGTAGCGCTTTTATTTGCAACGCTTTTAAGACTTTACTAGTGATATTGTCTTTATCGACGCCGCCTAAATTAATCAAAATACTTGTAAGCTTATTATGCTGTCGCCGCTCTAAGCTATATTCTCGCCACTTAGCAAACTCAGGTCTGAGTAAGGCATACATAGACCCGCAGAGTACCTGACACTCTGCGGGAATCAAGGCGGCATAGTCTTGTAGATTGCGGCCAAAATTTTGGTCAAGTAATACCTCGCAAGCGTGCTCTCGGTCTGCCAGATCATCGACAACCATCAGCTTTTTGCAAAAAGGGTGCAGTTTTTTCTCCCATCTCGCATCTAAAGCGTAGTGATCAACGATGAGCCAATCAGGTTGTAGCGCCTCTACTATCGAGCGACTAAGCTCAGCATCTCGGTATTGCGAGCTTGCTAACCAGTGACTATGAGTGAGTGTAGGAGCAAGAGATGACCGGTCTTGTGACTCAATAGTTAAGCTATCTTCCAAAGGCAACGCATACACGGGATAACCCTGCTGCCGTAAAACCTCGATTAAATTACCCTCATGCTGACGGCAGATAAAAAAGCATTGAGCTCCTTGACGAGCGAGCTCATCCGCTAATGTTAGGCAGCGCATTGCATGGCCAGAGCCTATTTGGATAGAAGCGTCACAGCGGAACCCAACTTTGTAGCCTTGCTCTTTAATAGTGCGTGTAGTCATAGCGAGTACTCACTGGCTAGTACTAATGCCTGTGCCATCTTTAAGTCATCATAATCGTCTATATCTATGGCGCTTTTTTGGGACATCGGCTCAAAGGTATGATGGGGTGAATAGAAGGTTTTATGAGTCAGCAAAGCTTGCACTGTCGATATCCATACTGCGCCCGTCGGACAGTAAAGCTTTGGTAAGTCTTGCGAGCGCTGCGTCAATGCTTCAGAAAAAATCTGTGCAGGTCTACCGATTTCATCAATAGTTGCCGCCCACCATGGATTCATCCAGCCATATTCAAAGCAGCTGATCTGCGCGCTACGCTGCTCAGTCTCAAATACCGAAACCAAGCTTTTTATATCTTCGCTGGTGCGCAGTGGACAGTTGGCCATTAATTGCACTACCATTTGGTACTCTTCTTGCCAATGAGCCATAGCTTGCCGTAAAGCAAGAATAGTGGCTTCGCTGACGCTAGCATAATCATCGGCGCAGCCTGTTCTGAAAAAAGGTACTTCAGCACCAGCAATTCTGGACACCTCAGCTATCAGCGAGTCATCTGTAGATACTAGAATGCGATCAAACAACTCTGAATCCTGCGCCGCTTTAATCGTCCACACAATCATTGGCTGACCATGAAAATCAGTGATGTTTTTCTGCGGGATTCGTTTTGAGCCGCCGCGAGCCGGAATAATAGCAATTCTAGGTTTTACCATAAGGTCCACCCGCCATCAGCTTGGATAGTTTGCCCATTAATCGCCTTACAGTGTGCTGAAATTAAGAAATCTAAAGGTCCTATAATTTCTGATTCAGATAGCATGCGGCCACTGGGAGTAAGCTTCCCATATCTGGCTTCAAAGCTCTCATCAACACGTCCGCTGACCCCGCCATAGGCGATACAATTGACCCTTATGTCTGCTTCCGAATAGCGTACCGCTAGCTCCTTGGTTAGATGTATCAAGGCCGCTTTAGCAACCCCGTATTGAATAGGCGACTGTTTTGGATAGTCTTTGTATAAAGCGGGATTGGCAGCGACGATACCGTATTGCGAACCTATGTTAGTGATTGTGACAAGCTCGCTTGGCTGAATATTGAACAGCGCCATTGACAGCTCATAAGGCACCACCACATCTAGCAAGTACTCGGCCAAAAAGTCTTCGCGGCTGGTCTGACCTGATGAGTCGGTCTGCAAAAATGAGCGACTACGCGCATTATTAACTAAGTGATTGACGCGATATCCGTCATCTTTAATGCGCTGAACCAACTCTAGTACTGCTTGCGGTTGAGTGAAATCTACTATGAGCGAAATCAGACGACTGTCATCAGCCAGCTCTTTTATTAAACTATCGGCATTATTTTGAGAAGTAGTGGTAAATAACACCTGCCAGCCTTTATTGGCAAAATGCTTAACAAATTGCCGACCAAACTTACCGGTACCGCCCGTGATTAAGATTGACGTTGTCATTGGCAACCTCTCTCAAGCAGTTTCACCACTGTGGTATTGAATGCTCTATCTGACATTACCTTGTTGTCTAAGATACCTTGTATAAAAGCTTGCAAAGCGCTTTTAAAAGCTGAGAATGAGTCGGTAAAGGTAAAGTCTTGCCAAGTATTAGTACCAAATACTCTAATAAATATTGGGGTTTGCACCTCACCCAGCGCAAAAAAGCTAGTCTGTATACCACTGCTCCAAGAAACCTTTAGACTACCTGAGCTATCACCTCTATTGGTAATAGGAACCGTCATCTCGATTGGCTCGTCTCCCTTGGACAGCATATTTAGTACCGGCTCAATGATATGAACGGCATATTTAGACCAAGACTTTGGGGTAAAGGCGGCAATCTGTTTGATATCCCCTAGGTTTTGCCTGTCTGCTGCGCTCAGTGCTAACTGCTCGCTATATCTAAGCGCTGAACAGGTAAAAATCTGCCCTGGGTATTTCTCTAAAGCGTAAAGCTGATTTAACCCATCAATAGATAAAGCTATGGGCTTGTCGATATAAATAGGTAGGCCTGCCGCTAAGAAGGGTTTAGCAATTCGTAAATGATTGTGAGCATCATCACGTGCCAAAAGAATGGCATCAACTTGTCCGATCATATCAGTGTAGCAAGACATGACTTGCTCGATTCTGGCCGCTTTGGCAATATGCTTAGAGAGCGCTATATCTTGTGTCCATACTGCAGTGACTTTAGCGCTACTAATTTGACTCGCAGGCCAGTCCTGTTGCTGCAAATAGCGCGGTATAACAGGATAGCCACACTCTTCCATTGCCATGATGTCATAACCATTAAAAATAGCACTCCACGAATAAGGATGGCCGTTACCCTCAGAGGATCCTATGACGCCTAATCTTAAAGTCATAGCAGCCACCTCGATGGGTTAAGTAAATCCTCATCTGTGCAGTATAAACGCTCAGGAATGGCTATCTTAGGCAGACTACTGGCGGTAATAATCTGTTGCAGCTGATGAGCGTTGTCCACCCCAACTATAACTTTATCGATAGCCACTTGCTGAGTCAGATAGCTCAGGCAGGCTTGTAATGCAGAGAGGTTTTGTTCGGCCAACCAGTCGTGATAGGCCTTAATAAGTGGCAACCATGGCGTAAAATATACTGGAATCTTAGCGCTTGGCATCAGTAACAGACCTTGCAAAAAAGCCGATCTGCTATGAATGGCAACGCCTGCTTTTTTGAGTTGACTAAGCATGTCCGTGTGCTCCATTCGCCTATCAAATAGGCTTACAGGCGCTTGCACCACATCAAAATCAAAGCTTTTTAGCAGCTGAAACAGCTCATTAGGACTATAGATAGAAACGCCAATATGATCGACTAACCCTTGTTCTTTAAGTCTCAAGAGCGACCGATATAGCGCTTCTCCGACTGGTTCAAGCAGCTGGGCTGGCCGGTGCAGTAATAAACCATGTAATTTGCTAGCCTGTAAGCGCTTTAATGAAACGCGCACTTGCGCTCCTACCCACTTCTCTATATTTAGACAATCATGCGGCACCTCAGGTAGCTTGCTGACTAGATTGAATGTCGTCAGATTTTGCTGCCCTAACACTGCTTCACTATCACCATAACTAATGGCGGTATCAAGCATAGTGATATCAGCGGCGCGGGCAATATCTATTATTTCTTTAACCGTAGCGCTTGAGGCTTTACCGGTCATATTAGCAACACCGTAGGGCAGGCCGAATTGCGCGGTTCCTAGGGCAAGCTTGTGACTGGGCGCTAAGCTATGCATCCTCTCCCCCCAGTATGGCTTTGAGTACCGAGCAAACCTGGTCTTGCTGCTTCTCAGTCAGCGCCGGATACATAGGTAGGCTCATCGCTTCTTTATAGTAGCGCTCAGCTTGCGGAAACTGACCGGCCGTAAAGCCCCTCTGTTGATAATAAGGCTGCCTATGTACAGGAATATAGTGCAAATTGACCATAATGCCGGCAGCGCGCATGGCATTGAAAGCAGCAAGATGGCTAGTAGTATGGTTTTCTAAAGGTATGCGAATGACATATAAGTGCATAGCAGAATAACTGTCTGAATGTTGCCATGGCAATATAATCGGTAGGTTTTGGAGTCGTTTATCATAACGCTCTGCAAGCTGATGACGTTTGTTAACAAACTCTGCTAGCCGCTGCAGCTGCGATAAGCCAAGAGCCGCTTGCAGCTCTGTCATGCGGTAGTTGAAGCCCAGATCAATTTGCTCATAATACCAAGGGCCATCCATAGCCTGCGTCATTAGCGGCTCATCGCGAGTAATACCGTGGCTACGTAGCAAGCGCAGTTTTTCTGCTAGGCCTGCGCAATTGGTCACTGCAGCCCCGCCCTCAGCGCTAGTGACTATCTTGACAGGATGAAAACTAAAGATGGTAATATCGCTATAGCGACCATTACCAATAGGCGCATCTTGATATCTACCGCCGATCGCATGTGAGGCATCTTCAATGACGCTGAAACCATACTTTGTTGCCAGCTTAGCTATCGCTTGCATATCGCAAGGTTGACCACTGAAATGGACAGGAATCACTATTTTAGGTAACTTACTCACTTTTTTTGCGGCGATTAGCTTTTTTTCTAATGCCTCTGCACAAAGGTTATAGGTGCGCGGGTCGATATCTACGAAGTCCACTTTAGCGCCGCAATACAGTCCGCAATTAGCCGTCGCCACAAAGGTATTTGGCGTTGTCCACAGCCAGTCCCCTTGACCCAAACCTAATGCTAGGCAAGCTAGATGTAAAGCAGAGGTTGCGCTGTTTACCGCGACCGCATATCGCGCATCACAAGCTTCGGTAATGGCTTGCTCAAATGCGGGAACCTGAGGCCCTTGGGTCAAAAAATCTGACTGTAGCGCCTCAACCACGGCATCGATATCCTGCTGACTGATAGTATGGCGACCATAAGGAATCATTTATATACTCCCTATTTTTTCACGGTTGATTTCCATCCATCCTTGCAGCTCATCATCAGTCATCCATTCTGGATTGCTATCACTGGTGTAAACGAAACCTTGCGAGACTTTTTTGCCATCTTTGATACGTTTTGGACAGGAGGCCCAATTATTAATCATGGGTAAGATTTTGAAATGTTCAGGGTACTCGTAGGTGTAGCAAGCATCTTCACTACTAATCATCTGCTCATGCAGCTTCTCACCTGGACGGATACCTATTATTTGCTGCTTAGCCTCTGGAGCGACCACTCGAGCTAAGTCTGCCACTTTCATCGAAGGTATTTTTTTGACGTAAATCTCGCCACCGACCATATCCTCAAACGCGTGCCATACTAACCTCACCCCATCCTCTAACGAGATCATAAAACGCGTCATACGAGGATCGGTAATCGGCACTACACCTGTGTCTTTAATCGACATAAAAAATGGAATTACTGAACCACGAGAGCCCATGACATTACCGTAGCGAACTATTGAAAACTTGGTACCATGCTCCGCAGAACCGCAATTGCCAGCGACGAACAGCTTATCTGATACCAGCTTAGTCGCGCCATACAGGTTAATCGGGCTACTGGCTTTATCAGTAGATAGCGCTACTACGCCTTTGACCGTTTTATCGATACAAGCATCAATGAGGTTCATGGCGCCATGAATATTGGTTTTTACACATTCAAAGGGATGGTATTCTGAGGTAGGGACAATCTTAGTAGCCGCAGCGTGTACGACATAATCGACAGTATCTAAAGCGCGGTATAGTCGCTCCTTATCACGGACGTCGCCAATATAAAAGCGCACTCGCTCATCATCTTTAAAATTTTTGGCCATCTCCCACTGCTTCATCTCGTCCCGTGAAAAGATAATTATTTTTTTTGGATTATACTTTTCAAGGGTCATCCTGACGAAGGTATTACCAAAAGATCCTGTACCGCCAGTTATAAGAATGGTGCTATTACTCAACATGTAAAATCCCTCTACTAGTTGCAAGCTCGATAATGCACTATTTGACGTTTGTTTATTAAAATCCCTTTAACAAAACTATAACACATATATATGTTAAATAAAGAATATATAAATGACAAAAATAAAATAACTGAAATCATTATTAACTGTAGCTAGTTTTGAATACTAAAGACAACTGAATACCTTGAGCTGTGGACTTTGCGCAAGTACTTAGTGAATACTTTTTAGTAATTGCTCAGCTTTTAATTGATTTATAATATCGTTGAGCTCCCACAGTGGTACCTTTATCTTTTCTGCTATCTCCAAGTTACTACTGACCCCATCACAATAAGCCAGAAAGTCCATCATATTCTGTACTACTTTGCCTCCCTCTTTAGTGCCGATAGTAGGGTATAGACCGCGCTTACCGAGTTGAGGCTCACCCAGTACTGTCGAGGTTAGAGTCTCATTGGCCTCAAGGCATTGGATAGCTTTTTTTAGTACCTGATAGCTACCAAGTAAGCCATTAGCGGTTACCAATTCTAAATCATCTAAGGAGGTATGATACTCAGGATAGCAGCCATACTTGCTTCTCATAATAGAGCAGACAGGTAGATCTATCCCGCTACTACAGTACTGCCGCTCATCACTGCCCCTGTCTAAAAACGAATAACTCATATAATCAGGATAGGTATGGGCTAGAACATGCTTGGCGACTTGATCGGCTAACGTATCGCCGGTTCTTGAAGGTAAGTATGAATAAGTCCTATCATCACCTACGCAGGTAATATTGAAGCCCGCGATGATGTTCTTTTTCATTTCTTGATAATGGCGGCTGAGGTACGTAATAGAACCGATGGTTTCAGGGATGATGATAATGCGGTAGGTATATTTTCTAGAGGGTAAGCTTAACAACCATTTGGTTAAGAAGGCGGTGACAACTGGACCTGATAATTCATTATTGGCCATCGAAGGATGGCATAAATAACTGGACAAAAACACTTCTTGCTCTGTGTCACCTGCTATGACCAACTCACCATAAGTAAGGCTGCCCGCTGTTAACTCACTATCGATATACACTTGATAAGTGCCAGGTTCAAGCGTCTCTCTTTGCTGCTCGGTGAGACAAAAACCCCAGCGCTCTTGATAGTATGAGGTAATATAAGGGATAGCATCGGGCTGATTGGGTAATGAGTACAAATGGTTTTGCAGCATCTCAAGCGAGATCTCTTGATTCACTGGCGTGGAATAACCAACAACATGCAGATTGGAGGCTTTAAAATCGCAAATCTTTTCACCATCGGGAGTCAGAATATAAGCATCCCTAATGTTCCACTCTTTGGGCACTTCCCAATCGAAGCACTGAGTACCTGTGGCGACTTCAAAAAACTGCAAGTTATCCAGTTGCATATCGTTTTTTATTATCGCTAAAGACTCACGAAAGCCATCACCCGTTATACTGCGACATATAGGAAACAGCTTTTCGCAAAGCTCATGCATGCTGACGCCTGTATCTATAACAGCTTCCATATGTCATCCTTGCTAGCTGTAGTAATCACTACCCTAATAATACTGTACAAGTAATATTACATAAGCAACGCTGCATTAAAATATAATCACCCAATAAGTTTTTTAGATAGCCACCTTATTGATTAAAAGCCTATCAATCACAAATTTTTGCTTCGCAAATGATACTGTACCGTGTAATTATTGTACTCTTTATATCCATAATATTACATATTATTGAGTTTATAGCTACTACTGATTCGATTGAATCTTAATTTGAATAGCAGTATTTTTGTTATTTACCCGTAATTACAGGCAAAAATTGATAAAATTTAGCTTTCTAGAGAATATTTTGTATTGAGCTTTCATTTAGCCGCTATCAGGAAACATAACGGCCAAATACTGAGCGGAGATTTTGGCTACTGAAAAGTCAGCGGCATGACGCTTTAGCGCTTCATGGTCGTGCTCTTGTTCTAATGATGCAAGCATAGCGTCAGCTAAAGCCTTAACATCCCCCACGGGTACTAACGTGCCGTATTTCCCCTCTTCAAGAATCTCTCTAGGACCAGATTCGCAGTCGGTGGCGACAATGGGAGTTCCCGCCTCCATAGCCTCGACGATGACATTGCCAAAACCTTCGTAGTTGGATGACAGGACGAATAGATCAGCATGAATATAGTAGGCAGAAGGGTCATTGACGAATCCGGTTAAAACAACATCTTGTTGTAAGTTGAGCGACTCAATCAATACCTCATATTCATCCCTTAATTCCCCATCACCTACGATATAAAGCTTAGCTTTTACTTGTTTTCTGACTAGCGCAAAGGCTTTAATTAGTAGCGCATGGTTCTTAACTTTTTTAAAACGTCCTACCGCTATGATAGCTAGTCCATCACCGACCGCAAAGGGACTTTTGACTTGAAAGTTACTTAGCTCTATTTTTGAGGCGGGATTATAGATAACCTTGATCGACTCTAAAGGTAGTGAGGATAATAAAGCGATGTCTTTGGCTACGCCTTTTGAAACAGCGACCACCTCATTACTCAGCCGATAAGAGAGCGCCATACTTGCTCTGAGACCCAAGTCATGCCATTTACCTTTAGGCTGATATTGAGCTGACAAAATAGCATGATCGCTGATCACACAAATAGTCTTTTGTAGACTCAGTTTAGTTGCCAGTGCAGCAACAACCGTCAACGGCCACATCGCCGCCAAAATAACCTGTGGTTTTTCTTGGCGAATATAACGCATTAAGCTAGGAAGCAGCCTTCTATATCTAGTTATGTTGAGCACAGTTACTCGAATATCTTTAGGAATAAGCTCAAGTAACCCGCCTCTTTTCGATAGCAGTAGAAACTCGACATCGTATTGAGACCGCCACTCTTTAGCTAAGATCAGGCGCATTTTTTCAACACCGCCCTCGCGCATATCAGGAAGAAGTATCGTTATTTTTTTCAAAATAGCTCCGTATCATTGAATTGCGCCTATAGCACTAGCATTCACTTAAGTCATTAGTTTCGCGTTAGCAATGTAGTATAAATCGGCTTGATGATTCTTTTTAGTGAGACAGGCAGCTTGATAGCGATTGAATGTTCCCACTGTTTTAACAAGCTCGTTGGCGACTTAATCAAGGCTCGGCTTATATTGGGAGCGTACATCTGATTATTATCCGTACAGAAAACGGGCTTGCCTGTGGCGGTCATAATCGCCAAGGCTTGTGTAGGCGCACTTTCTACAAAAAGATCGAGCCCGGACTTTTTATAGTAGGCAGCCTTATGTTCGGCATGTAAGCCCAGCTTTTGACGTTCTTTTTTGCTAGGTAGATCTAGCATTATTAGCTCATCGTATTGTATGTTATGGGCATTGAGCCATTGCTCAGTCTGCGGGCGATATTTCTCCAGCCTACTAGTAACTAAAGCTTTTATCTTGGTGCTGGGTATATGGAGTGGTTTGGCATTCAACATAAAATGGATATAGTTGTCGCCATCATCGTTTTCGTCTTCTGTAGGGTCAATACACAGTACGCCATCTATATCTAAGCAAGCGTTTTTCATCAGCCTTGCATGAAAAATATTCCACTCAAAGACTCGCGGCCTTTTGACATACTCTAAATAGATGTCGATATCAGGCTTGTTTTTTTTATCTGAATAAATGGCACAGGTAGTGATACTTTCTTTAATATTGTTTGGAATTCTGGCTAATGCTAGCTGCATGGCTTTACCGGTTACGATACTATCGTCTACCAATAAAATCTTTTGAGCATCCATAGCAAAAACGAGAGGCATTTTGGTATTCCTGGATACTCCGGAAGTTAGCTTCTCGTTATTGATAAATGAATCTAGGCTGGTAACGTGAACGTTTAAATAAAGTCCTATCATATATGCCGGTATCATGCCGCTACGAGGAATACCGACAATCAGATCATAGTCTTCATTATTTAATTTGAATAAGTTGTTATTGATATCAATGGAGAGGTCTGCAAAAGATTTATAATTCATAGCTTTTCTCGCAAATTTTCAATGTTATTTCTTTTAAATTCGATTAATGCCCTGATACATATAACAAATAGTTAACATAAGTATGCTATAGCGTTTACTTATTGTAAAGAATTATATTCTTTACTTCGAATATAATTCTGATCTGATTCTAGATCTAGCTGATAGGCGCACTTAGCGCTTTAGAACCTAATTCTTAATAGGCCTAAGAACAGTCTTATGTCTGTTCTTTGTAGACGCCTTATAGGTTTAAAAGAAGCAAACCAGTTTTCTCTGGATTTTTCAAAATCCCCTTGCTGCAGATATCTATTGGCTAAATTAAGATGTATAGCCGTCGCTTTATGATGAACATACTGGCTATCAGGAGCCTGCAAATAGGCTTCTAGTTCTTTTAAACTGACCAGCATTTTCTCGCTTTTTTTAAAGAACTTCTCATCATCACTGACTACCCTATTTGTCCAAGAACCTCTACTACCAAGGCGATATACGCTACAAGCCTCTGGTAAATAATGCACGCCGCCAATAGCTGTCATGGCCTCTAAAAAAAAGTCGCCAATGGGAACCCTATCAAAGAACTCCGGCATCACTGCCACTTTTTCTCTAGCGATGACCATAGAAGCGGTCGGACAGAACTGCCCAGCTGTGGTATAAACTAACTTTGAGGGCAGCACGGTCTCAGATTCTCCGTGGCTAGTAGAGATCTCAGTGATTTGATTATCCATACAGATATAGGCACGGTGAATAGACAAAAAGATTTTAGGGTTTGTGCGTAAGAATAAGACTTGCCGGTTGAGCTTATCGCGACAAGTCCAAAAATCATCGCCTTCACATAAAGCGATATAGTCCCCTTGCGCTCTTGGAAAATTAAAAGTCGGACTGATTTTTATACCCTTGGAATACTGATTTTCAGTTTGATAAATAGGTTTTATGATATGGGGATATCTTTGCTCATAGTCGCGAATAATATCTGCAGTATTATCTCTCGACGCATCATCATGAATTAACACCTCGAAGGGGTAGTCCGTTTTTTGCATCAAAAACCCGTTCAAAGCATCTCGAATATAGGGCTCATGATTATAGGTAATACAGACAACAGACACTAAAGGCACGGTATAGCTCTCTTGCCAATGAGCCATTATTTCTGCCTCTGATTTAGGTTCAGGAGGTGATAAATTTATGTCCTTAATCTGTGAGCTATCTACGTTAGTATTCACTTTATAACCCTTGTGATAAATGCTGCAACTAGCCTTTAGCGTAATCAAACCTATAATCTACTTACTGGTATATTTTAATCACTTCATCGTAATCTTCTCGAATTACGGACATCAAAGCCAAATCTTGTGACTGGCCTTGTTTAAACACCGCTTTTCTCATGACTCCTTCTGTTTTATAGCCACACTTTTCTAGTACTCGTATCGATGCTTGATTACTCAGTAAAACACGCGACTCTACTCTCTCTAAGCCTAAATCGTAAAAGGCGTGATACAAAAGGAGTAACGTAGCATGAGTGCCAAATCCTTTGCCCCAGTAGGCTTTGTTGCCAATGAGCTTGCCTGAGTTGGCGGTTCGATTAAAAAAATCGATATTACTGAGGTATATGTTACCGATATAGTCCTCTGTGAGCACATCGCAGATAGCTAGCTTCAACTGCGCCGGCAAGTCGCCCGCTTGCTGCACCCAATTCTTCTCAAACTCACTTGAGACAAAATAACGCCGGCCGACTACCATATCCCAAATCTCTGGATCTTGCCTCCATGCGATAGAGGTCTGGTAATCCTCTAACTCTAAAGCTCTTAGATAAACCTTCATATTCTTTAGCATCATCATCCCCCTGTCAGCTCGATTTGGTTATTAAGCGTTGTCGCTAACCTCTGATTCTCTGTGGTTACGCATATAACACTTTGACTAAACCGGCTATTTCATCCATTTGCTGGTCTCTTGACTCAACCGTTGGAAAAGCTAACAGTAAAACCCCAATCGAGGTATGCGAGCCGCAATACTGCTGTACAGCTTCGCCTTTTTCCTTAAATAGCTTTTTATAAAAGATATAAGGCTCTAGAGAGGAATCAATGTTTATACCGGCAAAAATGCCGTCTGTTTGCGCATGCAGAACATAGTAAGCACCGATCTTGCGCTGAGTTTGCTGACAAGCCTCATTGTGCATTACCTGTTGTCCAAGGCTTGTTTTGAGCACCGCGTCGACATAATCAAACCCAGTTAAGCGCTGCTGCAGCAAAGGTACAAAGTTGCCGCCGTTTCTAGCGCCTACTTCGATCAGGTACAGCTCGTTGTCACGGTTGAGCCGAGCTTCAACATTAATAGGGCCATTGAGATACCCAGTATGAGCTGCTAGCTGCTCTAGCTGTCTTTTTAATTGCTGGTGAATATCAGCATGCACTGTCGGCCACCGAGTTGAGATAGGAATGAAGCTATCACTTTGGGTATAAAAGTACTGATCCCCAAAATAGCCCGCTATCAGTTTACCGTCTTGCAAAAAGCCATCGCCATGAACTTGCGGACCCTCTAGATACTCTTCAATGATGCATCTATGGCTGCGCGAGAAGCTCAACGCGTACTTGATACACTCTACAATATTGCTTTGAGTGCCCGTACTTAACCTGACGCCTTTGCTACCCGAGCTGTCAACAGGCTTGACGATATACGGTTTCTTATCGTGTAGCCCAAGTGGGATAGAAGCTGACTCAGTCAGATAAAAACTTGGTGTTTTTAGACCCGCTTGTTTTAACACTTGCCGAAACAAGCTTTTATGCGAAAAACTCTCGGCTGCTCGGGCGCTAATACCAGGTAAGCCTAAATGCTCGACGACATAGCCTATAGTAGGAATAGCCGGATCTGATGCAAAGGTAGCAATACTATCAATTTTATGATCGATAGCCACTTGCAGTACCGCATCTTTGTCAGTGGTACTGACATTGAGGTATTTATCTGCGAGAGCATGGCCTGGATTATCAGGGAGATAATCGCATGTGATCACATACAAGCCTAGCTGTTTCGCCGCTTGAATCAAAGGGACCTGAAACTCTGAGCCGCCTAAGATCAGTATTGTTTTGGCTGTCATGACTTAATACACACAATGATTTTATCTTGCTGTTGTTTTGTTAGGCCGGTAAATAACGGTAGGCAAAGAATTCGGCTGGCAATGTCTCTTGAATGTTTGCAGACTTGCTTATCATCAAGATAGTCTAAAGTGTCCAAACTAGGATAGAAGTAGCGTCTCGGAAAGATATGGTTTTTTTTCAGTTTAGCCTCCACTCTTAATAACTCTGCTTCTGAGTTAAAGAGTATGGGTGCATAAGCGTGGTTGTTGTTGCTGTTTTTATGCCAGCGCTGAAAGGATAGTGTTTTTTGGGTCAAAGCTTGTTGATAGAGACGCCACACTTTAGCCCTGCTATCTTTAATGAGCTCTATCTCATCTAATACACATAACCCCATCGCCGCCTCAAACTCGTTCATCTTGGCGTTGATACCCATAGCGTTGATTTGGGTGGCACTAGCGATACCGAAGTTCATCATCAGTCTTATCTTGCCCGCCAGCTCATCATCATTAGTGATGATGGCCCCACCTTCAGTGCTGTGAAATAGCTTAGTGGCATGAAAGCTTAAGGTACTGATATCGCCATAACTTAACACGCTTTCACCTTTATACTGGGTATCGAACGCATGGGCGCCATCATAGATCACCTTTAGATTGTGCTGTTGGGCGATGTCTTGTATCTGCTCTACCTCACAAGGGTTGCCAAAGACGTGTACAGGGACAAGGGCGCTAGTGTTTTTGCTGATTTTAGCCGTAATCTTAGTGCTATCTATATTAAAAGTAGCAGGATCAATATCGACAAAAACAGGCTTCAACCCCTCCCACACTAAGCTGCTAGTAGTCGCAACAAAACTAAAAGGTGTGGTGATGACCTCGCCTTTTAGCTCCAATGCCTTATAGGCCAGCTGCAAAGCCAGCGTCCCATTGGCTACTACTATCAAGTGCTTGACACCCAAATAATTCTGCAAACGATTTTCTAGCTCTTTTACCAGACGCCCATTATTGGTCAGCCAGCCACGACGAAAAATACCTTCTACGTAGTCTTGATAGTTGTCTTTATTGGGCAAATAAGCTTTCGTGACGGGTATCATGATATTCTCTCGTATGCGAATATAATTTATTTCTGTCTAGTTGAATCAATAACGGGCTAAGCAGCTCCTTAAACTTTGCGGCCATTGCACTAAATCAACTCCAAACTCCTGCTGGATCTTTGCGGTCGCTAATACTGAATGACTGGGCCGCTTGGCAGGCGTGGGATAGCCGCTACTAGGTATCGGCTTTACGCGACAATCGATATCGGCTACTGCAAAAATAGCTTTGGCAAAATCATACCAACTGCACTGGCCTTGATTACTATAGTGATAGATTTCTACACCCTTACTCGTGCGGCTAAGCTGAGGGATAATCTGTAAAATCGCTCTCGCTAAGTCGCGAGCATAAGTCGGTGATCCGATTTGATCGCTCACTATATTTAGCTGCTCTCGCTCTTGCCCTAACCTGAGCATAGTGGTCAAAAAGTTACTGCCGAATAAAGAATACAGCCAGGAAGTACGAATAATAATGCTTTTAGCGGGACTAATATCCTGCAGTGCTTGCTCACCTAGTCGTTTGCTTTTGCCATAAACATTTTCTGGATTAGGGATATCTGTCTCTTGATAAGCTTGCTTACTATTACCATCGAAGACATAGTCGGTTGAGATATGGATCACAGCTATATTATGCTTTTTTGCTACTTCAGCTAAGTATTTGACCGCAAGATGGTTTATAGTATTGGCTTTATCCGCTTCACTCTCTGCTTTATCTACCGCAGTAAAAGCGGCACAATTAATAATATGGCTCACGCTATTGATACTACAAAAGCTCTCAATCGCGCTCTTATTGGTAATATCTAAGCGACTTTTATCAGCAAAAATAAAAGCTACGTCCTCGCTCAATCTAAGCTCGTTGTCACTGATATTTTCACTGTTACTTTCACTGAGGTAGCGCAGCTCACAGCCTAACTGCCCGCCTGCGCCTGTCACTAAAATATTAGTACTCATAATCACTCGTCTGATAATAATTGCTCTGATAGCTAAATAGCTCGGCGTCAGCTAGCAAAGGTTGTTGTTGATCTTTCGCTGATAATAATAGCTGGCTAGTAGGCAGTTGCCAGTTAATCGCTAGGCTTGGATCATCAAAAGCGATGCCCCTATCCTCTGCAGGACTGTAGTAATTATCGACTTTATAGCTAAAGATAGTATTATCTTCTAACACCACAAACCCATGAGCGAAGCCTTTTGGTACGAACACTTGCCTTTTATTCTCAGCGCTTAACTCAATAGCAACGTGCTGAGCAAACGTTGGACTACCCTTACGAATATCGACAGCGACATCCAAGATTCGCCCTGAAATGACCCGTACTAGCTTACTTTGGGCACTATCGCCTGTTTGATAATGCAGACCTCTCAGTACCCCGCGCTCAGATTTGGACTCGTTATCTTGGACGAAATCGACACTATGACCCACGAAGCGCTCCAAAATATCTTGACGATAGGTCTCGACAAAATAGCCGCGGTCATCACCATGCACTTTAGGTTCGATGATAATAACGTCGGCGATATGTGTCTTTATAATCTGCATATTAGTACCCTACCTTTCTTTCATTAGCTCGTCTGATCAGATATTGGCCATATTGATTTTTATGCAGAGGTTCGGCTAATGCCAGTAGCTGCTCACGGTTTATATAGCCTTTTTCAAAAGCAATCTCCTCAAGACAAGCGACTTTTAACCCTTGTCGATTCTCTATCGTTTGGATGAAGTTACTGGCATCTATTAGACTCTCGTGAGTTCCCGTATCTAGCCATGCAAACCCTCGGCCCATAAGCTTGACATGCAACTGTCCACGCTCTAGATAAGTCTGGTTTACTGTGGTGATCTCCAACTCGCCGCGCTGTGATGGGGTGACTTTTTTGGCAATCTCTATCACTGAGTTTGGATAAAAGTACAAGCCTACTACGGCATAAGAGCTTTTTGGTGCTGCAGGCTTCTCCTCGATACTCAAAGCTTTACCAGTATCGTCAAAGTCAACCACGCCATAGCGATTGGGATCTTTGACATAGTAGCCAAATACGGTTGCATACTGGTGATCTCGTACATTGTCTTGGGCTTGCTGCAACATTTTGACTAGGCCATGACCATAAAAAATATTATCCCCTAGTATTAAGCAAACGTCACTTTTACCAATGAACTCTTCACCAATGATAAACGCTTGCGCTAAGCCATCAGGGCTTGGCTGCTGCGCATATTGCAATGAAATACCGAGCTGGCTACCATCGCCTAATAAGCGTTGGAATTGTGAGGCATCTTCCGGCGTAGTAATAATCAAAATCTCTTTGATACCCGCTAGCATCAGCACTGAGAGCGGATAAAAAATCATAGGTTTATCATAGACTGCCATAAGCTGTTTACTCACCCCTTGAGTTAAAGGATAGAGCCTAGTGCCAGAACCGCCCGCTAGAATAATGCCTTTCGTATTATGACTCATGATGTACTCCTAGTCGTTTGCGTTGATAGCTACCGTCTTGTACTCGCCGGCACCATGCTAGATTCTCTAAGTACCAGCTAATCGTTTTTTCAATACCACTCTCAAAAGTCTCTATCGGCGTCCATCCCAGCTCATTGGCCATCTTGCTAGCATCGATGGCATAGCGCAAATCATGACCAGGACGATCTTTGACAAAGCGGATTAGTGACTCATATTTAGCGCCATCAGCACGAGGCTGTCTTTGATCCAAGATTTGGCAGATGGTGGTGACGACTTCGATGTTTTGTTTTTCATTATGGCCACCAATGTTATAAGTCTCGCCGACTTTGCCCTCTGTCACCACTTTATAAAGCGCCCGCGCATGATCCTCTACGAATAACCAATCGCGGATCTGATCACCTTTGCCATAGATCGGCAAGGCGCTATTATCCAAAGCGTTTAAGATAACTAAAGGAATTAGTTTTTCTGGGAAATGATACGGCCCATAATTATTTGAGCAATTAGTAACAATAATAGGTAGACCATAAGTACGGTGCCATGCCCGTACCAGATGATCAGCACTGGCTTTTGAGGCAGAATAAGGGGAGCTTGGTGCGTAAGGAGTAGACTCAACAAATAGCGACTCTGTTCCTGCTAAGTCACCATATACCTCATCGGTTGAGATATGATGGAATCTAAAACGAGATTTATCTGCCTCATCAAGGCTTTGCCAATACTGACGAGCAGCCTCTAGTAAAGTATAAGTGCCGACAATATTAGTAGTAATAAACTCTGCTGGACCATCAATGGAGCGATCGACATGGGACTCAGCGGCAAGGTGCATCACCAAATCAGGCTGAAAACGATTAAAGACATCCTCTAATGCTTGGGAGTTACAGATATCTAGCTGTTGAAACTGATACCTGGCGTTTTGGTCGATATCTACTAGTGACTCTAAATTACCCGCATAAGTCAGCTTATCGATGTTTAACACCTCATTATCGGTATTGTTAATAATATGGCGGATCACCGCAGAGCCGATGAAGCCTGCACCGCCAGTAATTAATATCTTCATAGATTCCATCCTCTTATTGATATACCCCTAAAATAAGCGCTCTGAGCAACTGTGAGCATAAAGATAGCTTCTAGATCTGCCGTTAGTCTCGTCAAGCGTGTTTCGCCATCTCCTTAAATTTTAAGTTGCGTACTACTAGATCTTGATAAGTGCCACGATCTATTATTTCCCCGTGCTCCATAAAGTAGATAAGATCACATTTCTGTACCGTCTTTAGGCGATGAGCAATCATAATGATGGTTTTTTTGCCACTGAACTCATGTATAGCATCCATCACTATCTTTTCAGTTATGCCGTCAAGGGCGCTAGTGGCTTCATCAAAGACCAATACTTCCGCTTCATGATAGAGCGCGCGTGCAATGCCGATACGTTGACGTTGACCTCCTGAGAGCTTTACCCCGCGCTCGCCTACTTTTGTGTTGACACCTTCTGGCAGCTGCTCAACTAACTCATTGAGGTTGGCTAGAGTTAACGCTTTATTGACTTGCTCTAGGTTAATATTTTTCTTCGGAACACCAAAGGCAATATTTTCAGCAATAGTGCCTTCGCTCAAAAATATACTCTGCGGTACAAAGCCTAGTAAGTTTTGCCAAGCCCGCTTGTTATTCGCAGTAATACGAATATCATCGACATACAGACTACCGTGTTGCGGGGTCAGCAGGCCGAGCAGTAAATCGATTAAAGTAGACTTGCCAGAGCCGGAAGAACCGACCAAACCTATCACGCTATTGACAGGGATAGTCATATTGACGCCGTCTACTGCCGCTATCTCTTTTCCGGGATAACGAAACTCTATCTCTTTTAGAGTGATGCTCTTGTGCAGACTAATCGGTGTCGGCATCGGAGTATTAATAAGGGTCTTTTGATTCTCGAATGAGCGCTCTAAGTCCTCTTTTACCGCTTCAAAAGCGGCGACATTACCTTTAATGGTAGAAACACTGGCATAAATCTGCTGCAAAGCGGGTAGGAGCTTAAAAGCAGCTAGCGCATAAACCGCTAAAATAGGTAGCACTTCCCCTAAATTACCCGAGTGCAGTTTGATCAGTACCAGCACCAGTGAAATCATCGCCCCAAAGGCTATGAGCTCTATAAAGTAGCGCGGTACTTGGCTAATAGCGATATTGGTCCCTTGCGCACGGGCAAAGACCTTACCACTGTCATAAAAACGCTCAATAAAATCATGGCTACGATTGAGCAATAACACATCCTTGATACCGCCAAAGCCTTCGTTCATCAGCCGAAAACGCTGAGTCGACACATTAGAGAGCTTCTGACCATTACTCACTAACTTTTTTCGGACCAGTCTATAAAGTAAAAAGTAGGCTAACGAAAATATAGATAAGCCTAAAAGGGCAATAAGTGGCTCATAAATCACGATACTGACAGAGATAAACAGCGCCAAAACCAGCTTGGCATTCATCCGCACCAGCGGCTGTATGATGCCATTACTAATACGTGCCGCCTCGGTAGAGACCTGCTTGGTCAGCTGGGCACTGCTGCCACTGGCGTGAAATTGCCAGCTTTGCTGCATATAATAAGTATAGAGGCGATCAGCTAGCTCCGTCCCTATACGGGCGCCAAAGATAGACAGCTTCCAAATCGTAAACATAGAAACCACCGTAGAAAAAGTCAGCATAGCTAACACAAATACACCGGTATAAAACAAGAAATCTATGGGGTCGTTAAGACCAGATAGCTGATACAACTGGGCAAAAACGCCATTAGTCTCCAGTATGCTCATATCACCAATCAGAGCCATAAAAGGCGCAATAGAAGCTATCCCTAACAGTTCGGTAAAAGCCATAATCACTACTAAGACTTGTAAGACATAAAAATGCCTTATCTGCTCATCTGTCAGCAGAGCAAACAGCTGCTTGATGATAGTCAACATAATTTATCCAACGGCGAGCGGTTTTGTAAAAAACTAACGTACCAAGGCATGGCTTTTTCGATGCCGGCAATCACCTCAAACTGCGGCGCATAACCCAATGCGTGTTGAATCTTACTAATATCCGCCTGACTATGACGCACATCCCCTTCACGGAAGTCGCGATAAATAGGATCTTGTACGTAATCCACCCCATTAATCGCTAAGTTCTCTTTTAATGCGGTAAACAAAGTATTCAGCGTCGTACGGCCACCGACTGCTACGTTATAAACTTGATCTTTAGCCTCATCGTTAGCGGTTGCTGCCAAGATATTAGCCTGTAGCGCATTTTCAATAAAATTAAAATCACGGCTAGTATCACCGTCGCCATTGATATAGACCGCATCGCCGGCGATCATCGCCGCCGTCCATTTAGGAATCACTGCCGCATAAGCGCCATCAGGAGCTTGGCGTTTGCCAAAAATATTGAAGTAGCGCAGGCCAATAGTATGAAAGCCATAAGTACTAGCAAACACATCGGCATAGAGCTCATTGACATACTTCGTCACCGCATAAGGGGATAATGGCTTACCGATAGTGTCTTCGACTTTCGGCAGGGCCGGATGATCACCATAAGTAGAGCTACTAGCGGCATAGGTGAAGCTTGTCACCTTAGCATCGCGAGCCGCGACTAGCATATTTAAGAAGCCGGAGATATTGGTATCGTTGGTATTGATCGGATCAGCGATAGAGCGCGGCACTGAGCCTAACGCCGCTTGATGTAATACATAATCGATATCGACGCAGACGCTCTGACAGTCCGTTAGCTTACGGATATCTCCCTCAATAAAACGAAATCTTTGCCATTGTTCGCTACTGACTAAACCTTGTACTTCATCAAGATTATGCTGAAAACCAGTGGCGAAATTATCTAGTCCCACCACCTTTTGATCCAATAGCAGTAGCGTCTCGAGTAGGTTTGAGCCTATAAAACCCGCTACCCCGGTGATCAGCCAAGTCTTGGGCTCATGGGCTAACGCTTGCGTCACTTGTTGATAGGCGGTCACTGTCATAGTCAATATATTCCCTATGGCTTTGAGCGTGTTATTGGTTTTAATGCCTTAAAGGCGCATGTCGGTTTCTTCTTTACTGAACAGATACTTCAAATCATAAAGGACGTGATTATTTTTGCCAAAATCTCTCATTACCTTTACTCCCATCTCTACAAACTGTGCATGAGCGACGGCTAAAATAATAGCGTCGTATTGATTGGCGATAGGCTGCGCAATAGGAGTAATACCGTATTCTCGCTGAGCTTCATTAGCATCTATCCACGGATCATAGACATCGACTTCGATATTGTACTCATTGAGCTCATGGACGATATCGATGACTTTGGTATTACGCACATCAGGGCAGTTTTCTTTGAAACTCAGCCCTAAGACCAAAACTTTAGCCCCTTCGACTTGGATGCGCTTTTTAATCATGATTTTGACCAGTTGGGTCACCACATACTCACCCATACTGTCGTTTAAACGCCGACCCGCCAATATAATCTCGGGGTTATGGCCGATAGCTTGCGCCTTATGAGTCAGATAATAAGGATCGACACCGATACAATGCCCGCCAACGAGGCCCGGACGAAACGGTAAAAAGTTCCATTTGGTACCCGCGGCTTTTAGTACTGCTTCGGTATCTATACCCATTTTATTGAAGATAACCGCTAGCTCATTAATCAGCGCGATATTGACATCTCGTTGCGTGTTCTCAATCACTTTGGCCGCTTCTGCAACCTTAATACTTGCCGCTTTATGCGTACCGGCAGTAATGATTAAGTTATAAACCTCATCTATAAAATCGGCGATTTCTGGGGTCGAGCCTGCCGTTACCTTTAAGATATTGGTCACTCGGTGCTCTTTATCACCTGGATTGATGCGCTCAGGGCTATAGCCAGCATAGAAATCTTTATTGAAGACGAGTCCAGAGACTTCTTCTAGCACCGGAATACATACCTCTTCAGTTGCGCCTGGATAGACGGTCGATTCATAAACGACAATGTCGTCTTTTTTTAGTAGCGCCCCTATAGATTTAGAGGCGTTGATCAGCGGCGTTAAATCAGGTTGTTTAGAATTATCGATAGGCGTAGGTACGGTAACGATAAAGAAGTTACAGTCCTTAAGCTCATTGATATCTGAGCTATAACGCAGATGTATCGCTACCGCTAGCTCTTCCTCACTGACTTCTAGCGTATGGTCGGTACCGCTATCGAGCGCCGCAATGCGGCTAGCATTGATATCGAAGCCTATCACCGAATGCTGCTTGCCAAATTCAACGGCTAACGGCAAGCCCACATAGCCCAGACCTATCACCGCAATTTTTAGATTATTTATAGTTGTCATAAGGATCTATTACCTCATTATTTCTAAAACGCCTAATTGATATGTCTTATTTATAAGCCCCATTCATAAGCTTAGTTAAAGCTTAATTGCAGATCTAATCGCGACACTCCTGCTCTATATTATTTATTGTTGCCGTAGGCATAGCTGTAATGATAGCTATACTTACTCATAAGACCTTGTTTGACATCGTTGAGAATGATGCCATCGACTTGGATATCAGATTTATACATTTGCTTAACCGCATAAGTGAGCTGTCTTTCCATCGAATTATCATATCGAGTGACCATCAGCACTTGGTCGGCATGTTGAGCGATCACCATAGCGTCTGATGCCGCCAATACCGGTGGCGAGTCGATGATAATGTAGTCGTACTGAGACTTTAAAGCAGTTAATAAAGCATCGAACTTGTCACTGATCAGTAGCGAGGCCGGATTATTGGGATGTTTGCCGCGCGGTATAAAGTCAATATGCTCCATGCCGCTAGGATGAATGAAATTCTCGAGGGCAAAATCAGAGTCATGCTTAACTCCAACTTCCTTTCTGATTTGCGCGGCGCTACTATTGTTAGGGCCGCTAGAGGATTCTGTACTCTCGTCAAGCAACAGATAATCCGCTAAGCCGTCATATTGAGACAGACCAAAAATCTTATGCAGCTCGCCCATACGCATATCAGCATCTATAACTAATACTTTTTTATTTAGCTGAGCGAAGACTTCCGCTAAGTTTGCAGAGATGAACGACTTGCCAACGCCTGGGCTCTCCCCTGTGACCAAAAATAATTTGGCCTCTTGGCTATCTGCAACCGCAGTTGGCGTGCTCAATATCAGGCTCGTTCGCAAGCTCTTAATGGCTTCATAGCTCAGACTACTATTATCAATATGCGCTAGCATACGAGGCGCAGATTGTTTGTTGGTGCTTAAGCGCGATAGCACCGTAGAGCGAGGAATGGTGGCGACAACGGGCACCCCTGTTTTAGACTCGATACGCTCAGGATCTTTGACGACGTTTCTAAGCAAATTCATGATGAAGACTAATAAAGCACCTACCAGAGCCCCTGATAAGGTCGACAGCAGCATGATGAGCTGCTTTTTTGGGGTGATCGTTCTATAGGTATTAATAGGTAGATCAATAATACGAGCATCGCTGACTTCGCCCGCTTTCACAATCTTTAGTTGCTCGTAGTTTTTGAGGATAGTGAGGTAGATCTCTCTATTGATATTGACATCCTCAGAGAGGGTCAAAAACTCTCTTTGTACTTCTGGTAGCTCGTTGATAGTGTTGTCGATTTCTTGTTTTCTGGCGTTCAGTACTCTTAGTTGGTCGTTTATCTGGATGACCAAAGGATGCTCATTGGTGTAGTAAGTAGTGAGTTCTGCTTTTCTAAGCTTAAGCTCACCAATCTGGGTATCAATGCCTGCATTTTCACTGAGTAATATTGACGCTTCTTGTGCCACGTCAATAGTGCCAGAGTTCTCACGAAACTTATTAAATATAGCTTCTGAGGCTTCTAGTTCCTGTTTTAATTTTGGAATTTGCTCTTCCATAAACTCGATAGTATTGATCGTTTGTTCTGAGCTACGGCTTTGGTTCTGGGCGATATAAGACAGCACCACTTGTTCTAAGGTTAAGCTGGCCTGCTCTTGATTGAGTCCTGATAAAGACAGCTCGATAATCCCGGTCTTGGTGCCTTTTTCTACTACCGATAAGGCGCTATTGATAGAGTCGGTGGTGATTTGTAACGATTGCTTAGTAATAGTGATAGGATAGTCGCCAGTCGGTAAATCCATGACGGTAATTTCAATGAGACCAGAGTCACCTTTGAAACGATGGGCTTTATTGAGCTGTCCTTTAAATTGCTCACTACCTATACTCAAAATAAAGCCAGTATCGGTTCTGGATAGCATAAAAGGTTTATCGAGATAGTCTTGTGATACATTGAACTGATCAACTTGTACTTGTCCATTACTGGTCTCAAGTACCACGCCCTCAGCGGTATTCATCTGCACGTTGGTTTGATTGTTTATGATACGATCGATTTGACTCACTGCAGGATCATTTAACCGAATACCTAAATGCAGCAAATCAACAACGGGCTCTAACACCATACGCGATCTGATAAGCTCAATCTGAGCCTGCACGGTACTATCATCCGGTGGCAACAGCTCTGCTATATTCGATCCTAGACCTGATACGTTTTGGGAAGTCTCATCAATCTGAATCAGGGCATCTGATTTGAAGGTGGGGTTTTCGTAGCGAGCATATAATATCCCTATTATTAAGCCCAATATCGCAAACAGAACGATAATTTTCCAGCCGCGTAGCAATACAAAAATCACCCCTAGTAGATCATTATCATTGTCGGCACTCTGTCTAGACAAATCTTTTGAGTTGGTATCCATAACTATGCCTTCATCCGTGAGTATTGATCGTTCAGCTTATTTTTTTAGTCCATGTTTCCAAGCTCTCAACGATATCTTTTTTGGTCCTTTCAAATACCGCTCGGTCATGCTGATAAGGATCAGCGATGTCTTTTATAGTATTAAATATTTTATTAAGCTCTTATTAAACTACTACTAAAAATAGCATCGTTATCCCCTATAATCCTGAGAGACTAGTTGCTGCTGAGGTCGAAGGTAATAATGAGCTGAGTATACGGTTCCAGCGAGTCAGCCCTGTAGGATCCACATAGAGAATATCGTTGGCTTGCATCGCAAAGCGATTGGCTAGTGCTAAGCTAGTAATCGTCTTCATATCGACATAGTAGATATCTGTATAGTTATACCTTGGATTATCACGAACAATATAGACTTTGGCTGCATCGGCCGTATTCGAGTTGAGACCGCTTGATTCTCCCAGTACTTGCGATAAGCTAATTCCTTGCTCAGGGATAGCGACTGGGGCGATTCGACCGAACTCGCCCAACACATAGACTCGATTACGGTCCTGACTATTGACGTGAATAGAATCGCCATCTTGGATATAGATTTGGTTAGCAGATAGCCCCATCTGTCTTAATGACTGCAGTCCTAAGGTATAGTTTTTACCTCGGCGATTTAAGACAATATTATTGGAATCGCCTGTCGTTGTTGCCCCTCCGGCCATAGATAAAGCGCCGTATAAGGAAACGGGAGCATCAGCAATGGGGAACTGGCCAGACTTAGCAACGTCGCCATCGATAAAGAATTTGCTACCAAGATAGTTGACGACTTTGACTTGTGGGTCTGAGTATTTTAGATAGCGCTGTAACCTACTCTGTAATATGGCCGTGAACTGCGGCACGCTCATGCCACTTGCTTTTAGGCGGCCTATCAGCGGAAACTGTATAAACCCCTGCTGATCAACGGTTAGACTGGAGGTAGCGGCACTAATATTTGGATAATCCGTAAGTGCTACACTCAAGATATCTCCGGCCTCAATACGATAGTTCATCGGTCCTGAGGTTTTGACTAAACTATAAAGCTCATCGCTGAGTACTGGGAGTGGTTCAGCGGGTAGATTGGCTACGCTTAGCGGCTGAACATTGAAGGTGATGCCATTTTCTGCAACAAAAGCGCCCCTAGGCGGTAAGTCACCTGCTTGCAGTCCAGAGCTGATGCTAGTACACCCAGATGTGACAGTAAAGAGCACTACACACGTTATCAATGAGAATCGAGATAAATATCCGCGCATAATAAGTCCCTTTTGAGCTATAGCTATGAATAACAGCCATTGATGATTTCTAAATATTTACAATTATGAATATAAAAATACTATTATTGCAAGTGTTTATATCTATTCTAGAGAGCACAAGGTGTTTCTTAACAAACAATTGTTACTCAATATTGAATATAAAATATATATCATTTAATGGATATAATTTCTATTTATATACTATCTGACATCAATTAGCAACAAAAGTTATTTATTACTTACATATGATAAGAGGGATATATAAAAATGAGTCTAACGCTATTATTTGTTGACATCACTTATATCTATTGTTTCGCCTGTGCTAAGGATCTATAGCAACTTTCGCAGTATCAGCAACAGCTACCCTAAGAGCCTATAAGCGACCTTAGACTTAGATATTTGTAAGTAAATAATGATTAGTAGATGATGACTAGTCGCCATAGCGAATACGATGGCAGTGTATGGTTATCAACTGCTATATCGAAAAGCTATTCGATTAAGGTTGAATTATTGAGAAGGGTATAAAGATATGTGCGACCGTCCAGCGCCCCTGCCTAACTGTTAACCCTTCGCAGTTATTGGACACGTTTGGGCTGAGCTATAGTCAGTTCGAAATAAGATCGATACGCTGATGTCAGCGTGCAGTTGGTATAAATTTTTGCCAAAAAAATAGGACTTGCTAGATAACTGGCAAATCCTATGTTAACAAAACAACTTTTACCTAATAAGTTGCAAGCTCAATACCAATACCGGCGCCAATATCACTTGCGCGCTGCTCCGAATCGACCGCCCAAACTCTGCTAGTTATCTTAGTCAGCGGCTGCAGCTGATGCTCCCAAGCGACATCGATAGCGGTTAGCTTATCAGTCGCCGGATAAGCTTGGTTAATTGCCTCATCGGCCTGATTGACTTTGGCATGTTGCAACTTGGCATGGATAAAGTTACGCTCATCGAACCATAAACGGCCACCTACTGCCACACTTTCGGCATCACCGCCCAGCGCATACCCTAGCGGATAGCCCTGCTGATAGTAACCATCGGTATAGTTAACATGATCATAGGAGATACCTCTAACCTCACCACTGGAGCGAGTATCGGTATATTCAGCATAGAGCTGATAGGGTATGCCCTGAATACTAGAGGCATAGTCTGCGCCAGCGAGATACATATTCTTCGCCGGTAAGCCTCCTGCTTCATCTTCACCAACATACTGCGCATAGACACTAGCCGGAACGTTAACCAAGGAGGCTAGCTTGAGTTTGGCATCGAAACCGCCCAATTGATTGGCCGGATCGCCGCCATCACGACCGCCATTATCCTGACTTCCTTTGACCGCATCAATAAAAGAGCTAAAGTCCTCTGGACGACCTTCCCCGCCCCACATAAAGCTACGCGAAGCGCCGACTTCTAACCACTCTAATGGACTGGCGGTCAAACGCGCGCCAAATAGCTTGGCATCAGGCACAGCGCTATAGTCATCCAATTGACCGGCAAACAGCTGGTATTGCCAAGGACCGACCCAGTTTAAATACTTATAATTAGGCGCAGTTTGTTGATCGCGCTGCATAGTAAAGCCAGTAACCGGAATACTGGCATCACCGCGAATCAAGCTACCATCGTGCCCAGGACCCCACCACGCCGGAATCTTACCCGCGATTAGCCATTGATTGGCCGCCGTGCCCGCGATATAAGAGCCCTCAAAGCTAATATCAGCACTATCATCATCACCATCATCGATGAGCTGGTCATTCTTCAGGTTGGCCTGTAGGTTAAACTCCCAGTTGGCTTCACTCAATGCTATAGAGCCACTAAGTTGCTGCCCTGCCAGCTTATCATCGCCAAAGCGCTGTGGCAGCTGATCTCGAGCGGTCTGTAGCGAGAGCTCGCCAGTGGCTTTTACTAACGATTCGCGGTCTTGCTTGAGCCGCGTCTGAATAGATCGTACGACTTGCTGCTGCACAGGCGTACTCAATTGCGCCCCTAATAGTCCACGCTCGATCTCATTAGCAGTGAGCGGCCAAGTGCTGGTACTGATTTGGGTGACGCCTTGGGTATTGAGCCAGTCGATATCGGCCTTTAGGCGTAAGTCGTTCATATAGAGGTTTTGCGCGGAGGCGCTGGTGGCTAGCATAGAGGCTGCCACTAGCATACTGGCAGTTAAGGCCGTCATTAACTTTTTATGCATAAAGATCTGCTTCTATAACGAGGTTTAGTATATCGGAGTCCGTAGACTATTAAAACTTACTGTAGCTGAGTTTTTGATAGCGCTTTTAAACTTTGCGAAACTATTATGCTAGGCTAAAGCGCCAGCCTACGATATAGTCAATTCGAAATAAAATCGATATATTTATCTTGTCGCGCTGCTGGTAAAAATTTTCTTTGCTTACTGTGCGCTTCGCACTCCAGAGGCTGCAAAAAATTTATTCCAGTAACACTGTGTCGGTTTTAAAGTGAATTAACTATAGCTCATTTCAAATTTGTATTGAGTTTGGAACCAGATAGTATCTAGCCATTACACTTAGTTAGACTCAGCCATCTGAGCAAATACTTGGTCGATCGCCTGAACGGTCTGCTCAATCTCAGCAGTGGTCAAAGTCGGATGTACCAAAAACATCAGGCTAGTCGCGCCCAATTGCTTGGCTATCGGTAGCGGCGTTTCTGGACGCAGACCAGTATTGTCAAAGGCTTTTTCTAAATAGACCTCAGAAGCTGAACCCGAAAAACAAGGAACGCCTAACGCATTCATTTCAGCGATAATCCGCTCGCGCGTCCAGTCGACAGGTAGCTTCTCTAACTGCAAATAGATGTAAAGCTTATAATAGGCGTGGGTAGAATCAGCAAATTTGGCTGACTCTTCTAATCTTGGCATCGACAGATAGCCTTTGGTTTCCCATGCAGCACAAGCATCAAGTATAGCGTGAGCATTAGCAGTGCGCTTAGCGGTCCAATCCTGCATACGCTCAAGCTGAATACGACCGATCACCGCTTGCATCTCAGTCATGCGCCAATTGGTCCCGAAGCTCTCATGCAGCCAACGATAGCCTGGTGGATGCTCGGTCTCATAAACGGCAGCGTAGCTCTTGCCATGGTCTTTATACGCCCACATCTTGCGCCACAGCTGCTCATCATTAGTAGTGACCATACCGCCTTCCCCGCCGGTAGTCATGATCTTATCCTGACAAAAGCTCCACGCGCCGATATGACCAATACTGCCAACGCTACGGCCTTTATAGGTTGCGCCGTGCGCCTGCGCACAGTCCTCTATCACATAGAGGTCATGTTCAGCGGCTAAAGCCATAATGCCGTCCATATCACAAGGCCAACCGGCTAGATGCACACATACGATCGCTTTAGTATTAGCGGTCACTACTGCAGCGATAGTCTCAGGGGTGATATTACCGCTCTCGGCATCGACGTCAGCGAAGATCGGCGTAGCACCGGCATTGACCACAGAGGAGATACTAGCGATAAAGGTACGCGGGGTGACGATGACTTCATCGCCCTCGCCTAAACCAAGTGCTTGCAATGCCACGTCGAGTGCTAAGGTGCCATTACCCATAGCAACCGCATATTGACTATCGGCCCATTTAGCAAACTCAGTCTCAAATTGACGCCCTTCTTGCCCAGTCCAATAGTTGACTTTGTTCGATAATAAGACTTGGCTGACGGCATCGGCTTCGGTTTGGGTAAAGCTTGGCCATGGTGAAAAAGCGGTGTTTAGCATAAAACTCTCAATCTATTCTTTATCATTAGTTCATAAAACTGCTAGTGAGCTATTTATTTAACGGCCGCGCAGGATTACCCACTACTACGGCGCCAGCTGGCACATCTTTGGTCACGACTGCGCCCATACCAACAATGGCACCTTTGCCAATAATTAATGGCTTATCAGGAGTACCTTGTTTGATAATAGCGCCTGTGCCGATATAGGCGTGATCATGGATGTGTATATTGCCATTACAGCTCACCCTAGGGGCAAAGGTAACGTAGTCGCCTATTATGCAATCGTGAGCAATATAACTATAAATATTAGCGTGGAATTGTTTACCAATTTTTATATTAGAGGTTAATTGGGTAAAATGACATAGTACTGAACCTTCGCCTATTTCGACTTCATCTAATACAACAGTGTTAGAAGCTTTTATAGATAAAACGGCTACGTTATCTTTGCTACATTTGGCTACTAAAATTTCTCGAATACGGCTATCTGCAATAGCCAAAACTACAGATTTTTCTTGAGGGGCTAATCTTAAATAGTCTTGGTAATTATAAATTTTATAGCCATTTAACTCTTTATCTTCTGACCCATCATCTACAAAGCAAAGACTTGCTTGCGGATACTTTTCACGCACCAAAGGTAACAATTCTCTACCAAAGCCACTTGCTCCATATATACCGATTAATTGTTGCATTCAGAATCCTTTCTTACTAATTACTTACTTCCAGTAAACCTGCTCATTGTCGCCTCACCATCCGCGCTGATATCATCTTTAATCAGCACCTTTTTCACAGTCTTGAGCAATATCTTGATATCTAGCCAAAGTGATTGGTTATCCACATACCAAGTATCAAGCTCAAACTTTTTATCCCAACCAATAGCATTGCGACCATTCACTTGCGCATAGCCGGTAATACCCGGGCGTACACTATGGCGACGTGACTGCTCATCGCTATATAGCGGTAGATACTCCATCAATAGTGGACGCGGTCCAACTAGACTCATATCACCTTTGAGCACGTTCCATAGCTCTGGCAATTCATCTATGCTGGTATTGCGTAGGGTCTGACCAAAAGGCGTCAGACGCTCACTATCCGGTAACGGATTACCCTCGCTATCTGTCGCATCTTTCATAGTGCGGAACTTAATCATCTCAAACGGCTTACCATCTAGACCCGGACGTGTTTGGCGAAATAGCACTGGTGAGCCTAGGTTCTTACTGACTTTATAGGCAGTTATGGCATATACCGGAGAGAGTATGGCTAAGGCGGCGCTGGCGGCGGTTATGTCTAAAAAGCGTTTTATCATTTATAAACCCAACATATTTATTAATCGTTTATTGACTTTATCAGCATCAAATTTTTCTTGCGCTATTTTGTAGCTCTCATCACCCATTATTTTAATTTGATCGGGATTCTCTATAAAATAAATCATTTTCTCAGCTAACGCCTGTGGATTCCATTTTTCTACTAAAAAGCCGTTTACACCGTCTACTACTGTTTCACGACAGCCAGGAACATCGGTAGTAATAACAGCTCTTCCCATGGCCATTGCTTCCTGAGTACTACGAGGTACGCCCTCGCGATAATAAGAAGGCAAGACAAACACACTAGAACTCGCTATCCATTCTGATACATTATCAACGTGCCCGGGATACTCTACAATATTCTGTTTGGTGAATTCTTTTAATTCAGCGGGCGTAAGGGCTCCTAATGCTTCTTTATCTATAGTACCTAGTACTATAAACTTTGTCTTAGGATAATTGCGTTTTACAATTTTAGCAGCAGCCAAATAATCATGTATGCCTTTTTCAGCGAGCAACCTAGCTACAAAAATAAAAGTGGGAGTCGAAGGATAAGTATTTGAGTAAGGATACTCTTCTAAATTCAAACCAATACCGCCTAGAACTTCTACTCTTTTGACCTTGATATTGTATTTATCTAGCAAATCATACGGATCATCAGGATTTAAAAATATAATTTTATCCAACTGTGGTAAAGCTATTTTATAAAGCAAGACTTGAGCTTTTTTAATAATCTGGGTCTTTTTATTAATTTGATTAGGCTGCTCAGTAAAAGTATAGCCCAAGCCTTCCAGCATACCTGTAATCTTTGGCACTCTAGCTAATTTTGCGGCAAGTGTACCAAAAATAACTGGTTTGGAAAAATAAGAGAACACCATATTTGGTGCTATATCTTTAATTTTTTTGGAAAGCTCATAAGTTGCCTTTATATCTGCTAGAGGATTAATACCACCACGACTTAATTTATAGGTTACTGGTATTGCACCCGAAGATTCGATCAATCTTAACTGATCTTCTGAATATTCTGAAGTAAAGGCATAAACAGTATGCTTTTGCTTAAGTAGTGATTTAATTAGGTCAGCACGAAACCCTAAAAAGCTACTGGCCACTGTAGCTATAATAACGATATTCATTATCAAATAACCTTTGAGTGTTTTAATTTTTTAGTTTTGAGCCTAAGTATATAAAAGAAACTAATATATACTGCAAAATAATTATACATCCTCAATCGAACCGCTGTGCCTAAGTTATCATTACCGATTAACCAGACACTAGCATATATAACGAAAAATATTACTAAAAAACGTATAAAATTGTCTGCAAGCTTGATATTTCTTATGACATAAATTAGCATAAATAAGAAGGGTAGTGTTTCAATAATAAACAATACTACGGCAGCAGGGTTAGTAATGTATAGACCAAATAACTGCCCTAAAATACTCAATATAAAATTTGGAACAAATAACATAGGATTAGAAAAGTCCAAGCCTAATGTTGAGCCAGAAGCAAAATCCTCAAAACCGGATCTATACTCAGTAAGCAGATCTAGAACTCCAACGTAATTAGCTATAAATAAACCTATTAGATAAAATACACTAAAAAACAAAAGTCTATTTTTAGTGTATTTAATTTTCCATAGAAAAAGAGATAATATAAAAGCATAACCTAAGTATGGACGTAGTTCTAACAATAACAATCCTACTAATAAAGAACATATAAATGTGAGTATAAGGGTAATTATACTAGAGGTATTTAAAAAAGCTTTAACAACAAGGCAGCCTGTTAAAAATACGAATACCATAAATATATCCCGATATATATCGAATGTAAAATAGTAAGCAGTTGGATACAAAAAACAAAGCAATAAACTATATAAAAAATACTTTTGGTTATCTTTAAATTTCAGTCCAGCCAATCTAGTCACAATGAAAGGAATAATTAATAGATTGAGAACAAATAGCATGTAAGAAATACCTTTGCGCGAATATAGATCTCTATCGCTTAAATACCTTAAAATCTCAGGCCAAATATTGACTGCACTGGTATAAACACCAACAGCATAAGAGTTATAGTAATTAGCATCACTACCTCCACCTAAAACAACATCTACCAAATCATTCTGAACAAAAATATATATCACAACTTTTATGATAAATATCAACGCTATAAAAATAAATATAGCACTATTTGACAAGCTTTTTAGTAGCCTCATAAATTGCTATACCCTTTTATAGATGCTATTACTATTATTGATATTCTTACCATAAAAAAATAACCGTCTTTAGTAGATGATATCCTCAATAGAGCATTTCGCCCTAAGAGCGACATTTAAAAAATCTACTGCTTATTCTATTGAAATAATTTTCTATACATAATATATAGTTATAGCTCATTTATTATCACATTTAGAAATCACTAATGCTTTTCGATATCAAGCTAACTTGATAATAATAAGTCTGATTCCTCGCTATTAAATTGTTGTGTAGCGCCGCTTGTAATTAATATTCTCTTAACTAGCCTTTATACTTATCTTTATACCTATAACTAAATAAAAAAGAACTAATAAAATTATGTTTTCCAAACATCATCGTAGTTCTTTACCATAGAACTAATATCAAAATTATTTAGAATTCTTTGACGCACAGCCTGTTTTCTTGATAGCCACTTTGCCTTATTATCTTTCTCTTTTATTCCGGTAATTATCGCATTAGCTAATGCTTTTGAATCTCCTACTGGAACGACCCAACCTAAATCTCCTACAATAAGAGCAGAATCACCTACATCAGTAGTTACACATGGAGTTCCACATGCCATAGCTTCAGCAATAACATTAGGAAACCCTTCTCCATATAATGAACTGAGGATATGTAAGTCCATAGCATTCATTACTGCCGGGATATCTGTACGTTGATCTAAAAATATTATATTTTTTCCGATATTCAAGTTTTTAATTAAATCTAGTAAAGTCTTATTATCTTCATTCATATCTTTACCAATTAATAAAACTTTTAGATTAGGCCTTGATTTGACAACTATATGCACAGCTTTAATGAGGTTCGTATGATCTTTTTGTGGATCAAAACGTCCTACCATTCCTATAATGTCAGAAACCTTATCTAAAGATAACTCTGTAATTACTGCATTCCTACACTCATCATTGGGTGAAAATTTATTCAATTCAAATCCATTAGATATTACAGTTAGCTTTTTTTTGTCATAGCCCAGCTCACTATGGATATCTGACGCATTTACAGCACAACATACTATTTTTTTAGGTATAACATGACTCAATAAAGCAGAGGCTTTTGCTATATATATTGTACTATTTTTAGATGATCCTTTTTTTAACTCAGTGTTTCTAACATTCCAAAAAATATTTTTATATCCAGCAAATCTAGCCGTTAAGCCACCTATTAGATCAGCATGATACATCCATGTTTGAACAACATCGGGCTTGAGCTGTTTTAACAATCTATATAATTTAGTTAAGCTTTTAAAATTTATATTATTTCGATTTAACATTAAGCAATGTACTGTTATACCTTGCTTTTCTAAAAGAGCACCATACTTACCTTTATCCATCATCGAAATTACAACGTGCTGGTTATTCTTATCATGCGTACAAAGTCTAAATAAAACACCTTCAGCACCTCCATTATTCAGACCCGTTATAATATGAACTATCTTCATTTTTAACCTTACATTACTAAAATTACAATAATTAAATATTCCACTACGAATAGTACTGTCTGTACCAATTTACGAATTTATCAATTCCATCCTCAATAGTTGTATTAGGCTTAAAATCAATATCATTTATAAGTTCATCTACATCGGCATAGGTAATAGGCACATCACCAGCTTGCATAGGTAATAAATTTTCTTGGGCTTTCTTCCCACAGGCACTTTCAATAGCGGTTATAAATCGGCGTAGTGTAATCGGCTGATTATTACCAATGTTATAGACTTTATAGGGCGCGGTGGCAGCCGAGGTCAATGATGATTGAGAAGTAGGTACCTTATCTATTAGACGAATTATACCTTCGACGATATCATCGATATAAGTAAAGTCTCGTTTCATTTCACCATTGTTAAAGACATCAATGGTTTCACCAGCGAGTATCTTTTTGGTAAAAGAAAAATAAGCCATATCAGGACGGCCATAAGGCCCATAAACGGTAAAGAACCGTAAACCAGTGGTAGGGATATCATATAAATGACTATAGGTATGTGCCATTAGCTCATTGGATTTCTTGGTAGCAGCATATAAGCTGATAGGATAGTCGACTCGATCTTCAGTGCTAAAGGGCTGCTTAATATTCATACCATATATAGAGCTTGAGCTAGCATATAATAAATGCTTAACCTTAGTCTGTCTGCAACCCTCAAGAACATTCAAAAACCCTACCATATTAGAGTCCATGTAAGCATTCGGATTTTCAATTGAATAGCGTACACCAGCTTGTGCCCCAAGATTAATCACAATATCAAACTCGTAATCAGAAAATAAAGCGGACATCGCTTCACGATCAGCAAGATCAAGCTTAATAAATTTAAAGAGCTCAGCTTGAGGATGGTTGCCAAGTACTGTGAAGCGTTCTTGCTTCAAGCCTATATCATAATAGTCGTTAATATTATCAATACCAATAATAGTATTTTCGTCTTCTGATGAAGGGGCTTCCAAAAGAGCTTTGATTAGATGAAAACCGATGAATCCTGCTGCACCTGTAATGAGTATTTTCATTCGTCACCTCCAAAGATATCCCTAGTGTAAACTTTATTCATGACATCATCTAAATCACTGGATAATCTATTAGTGACAATAACATCGCTTAGTTTTTTAAATTCCTCTAAGTCTTTAAAAACACTAGAATTAAAGAACTCTGATTCATCCAGTACAGGCTCATAGACTATGACATCTATACCCTTAGCTTTTATACGTTTCATTATCCCTTGAATAGCGGAAGCTCTGAAATTATCTGAACCTTCTTTCATTACTAGTCTATATATACCGACTGTCTTCGGACTCATTGCTATAATTGAATCTGCAATGAAGTCTTTTCTTGTACGATTTGAGTCTACAATAGCTCTTATAATATTATTAGGCACCTCATCATAATTGGCTAGCAGTTGCTTTGTGTCTTTGGGCAAACAATAGCCGCCATAACCTAATGATGGGTTATTATAATGACTGCCAATACGATCATCTAAACAAACACCCTCGATGATTTGACGAGTATCTAATCCGAAGGATTGAGCATAGGTATCAAGCTCGTTAAAATAAGCAACACGCATAGCTAAGTAAGTATTAGAAAACAGCTTAATCGCTTCTGCTTCAGTAGAGTCAGTAAATAATATAGGACTATTTTTTTTAATAGCACCTTCTATTAGCATTTTTGCAAATAGTTGAGCTCTAGCAGATTTCTCTCCTACTATAATTCTTGAAGGATATAAGTTGTCATAAAGCGCTTTACCCTCACGCAAAAATTCTGGAGAAAAAATTATATTGTTTGTTCCTAATTGCTTTTTGATGTTTTCAGTAAAGCCGACTGGAACCGTTGATTTGATAATCATGATAGCTGAAGGGTTAATCTCGGTTACTTGATTAATAACTGACTCAACGCTATCAGTGTTAAAGTAATTAGTTTTAACATCATAATTTGTAGGTGTCGCTATAATGACAAAATCAGTATCCTGATAAGCCTCTTTTATATCAAGAGTCGCTCTAAAGTTTAGGTTCTTTTCTATCAGAAATTGAGATATTTCTGCATCTTGAATGGGAGAAATACGGTTATTCAATAACTCTACTTTTTCAGGCAATATATCGATGGCAACAACCTCATTATGTTGTGCGAATATCATTGCATTAGATAATCCAACATATCCAGTACCAGCTACTGCGACTTTCATACTTATCCCTTAACCTTTTCTAGATTCAGCTTATCTTTTATATAGTAGTTTAATGCATAAGCATAGTTAACCTCTAAATCTTTACAATTACTTTCTTCAACCCAATTATCATCTTGAAACACATAACGATATGGAGCATTCAATAATGTATAAGGACCAAAATTCGTACCTTGAAATTCAATTAAATGACAACCTGTATCTGACTGAGCAATATCCAAAGATAGATAAGGGTTATCCAGCACTAAAGCTATTTCTTTAGCGAAATCAAGTACTTCTTGTGGAGGTTCTACGAATTCAAAATTACCACTGCCACTCGCTCTAAAATCATCTTTTCTTATAGATCTTTTTAGAACAAAATAACGATCACCAAATACCAGAACTTTGAAATCATGCTTGAGATTAGGTATAAACTCTTGCTCAACAAACAAACTAAATTTCTTATATCTATATTTATAAATTTGGTAATCAGAACTATTTAATTTTATTTTTCTTTGCAATTTGACAAGTTGTCTTTTTAAATCATTAGTAAAGAAATCAGATTTTATCTTGGCTAATTCTTTTAAATTTTTTACTAAAAAAACACCTGAACTTCCTGCACCTTGAGATGTTTTTAGTACTTTAGGAGAGTCTAAACTACTTTTATCTATGTCAAAGATATAGTTGCCTTTTAAATTACCAAAATTTTCTTTAAGTCTTAATATTTCTTGAAACCCTTTATCTTCATGAGCCATCAGTAAATCATAGCTTGGTATAAGTCTTGCTTTATCTTTCACATAAAATAAGGTATTTTTCAAAAAGACTCTGATGACTTCATTTTCAGATGAGGTATAAATTAAAATATCATTATTCTTAAAAGTTAAATTATTGATATTATCTATAGTATCAACCTTAACTTCAAAGTCTAAATTAAGCTTTAATCTATTTAGGTCTAGTCTTTTCCAGCTTTGACCAGCGCTTCCAAAGGTTCCATCTGGCATAGTCAGTAAATAAATAGTCATAATCATAAATCTCGTTTTCAAGTATTTTTAAGTTCTTTTTGCTTTCTAGTTAATCTTGAAATAATTATAAGTATTTCAATAGAGAGTATCCTGTTTAAGATATCCTTACATTTAGATTAGTAATTTCAATTTCTCTCATAAAACAGACCTCTTGCATAAGTCCTCGCTAGCTCTTGTAGATGCGCCACTGGAAGTCAATCCATAATTGTTTTCGTAAGAGGTTTAATATCTATACATTAAATTTTCGCTATTTTTTTGTACAAGATAAAAGCGCTACCACCCATTAATAATTGTGCAAATGCAATGTTTATTGCGCCGCCTATCACACCTAAGTTTGTTATAAGTGGATAAGAAGTCAACAAACCAACTAACGATATAATAAATGTTAGCTTCATAACAGTTTTATCATAGCCTCTTGGTATTAAAAAGTTTGTAGAGTAGATGCTATAAACCACTATTAAAGTAACTCCAAAAGCTAGTATGAGAAAAACGTTAGATGACAACGTGTCAGATATTCCCATCCATCCTAATATATACGTATGCAAGATAACCAGAGTAACCACTATGGATGAAAACCCAATCATATAAAGCTTACTAAATAGATTAAACTTATCTTGTCTGCGTACTAAATAAGGGAACACTACAGTAGACACAACTGAATTAAAAACGCTTAATACATTAACGAGTTGTCTTACTGCTCCAAATAGTCCAACTGCTTGCTTACCCAACAACATTCCAACCAAGAAGCTAGTTGTATTGTTGTAAAAATTTGGCATAAACTGATTAATAAATAAAGGAAAGCCAAATTTTAGATTCCTTATTACGTTATCTCGTTTTACTAACTGAACTGACAACTTGAATTTTTTTAGAATTAAAAAATGAGACAGTATAGCAATGAATACATATCCTAGACCGAACAATAGAGGATAAAGCCAATAATCCTCAGGAGATTTGATCAATACAAAGACACCTATAGTAAAGCTTCCTTTGACGATCAAATCCAATATAGTGATATAGCCCATCTGCTCCACACCTCGAAAGAACCACTCAGGGAACATCGTCTGACCAATCAGCATCAAGCACATTAATAGATATACTGATAGATCTTCTCTGAACTGAGGCACGATTATGACAGCGGGTACTAATATACTTAACGAAAACAATAATAAATAAAGTTTTGACGTCTGTGTCTTGCTATAGATAAAACTTAGCTGTTTACGACTGGTCTTATGTCTTGCAATTTCCCGTGTCGCTGATAAATTAAAACCATAATCTGTTATTGATTGAAAGTAGGCAATCAAAGATAGAGCCAATATAATTGCACCATACTGCTGAAGCCCTAATACCTTAATCAGATAAGGCAAGGTTACAAAAGGCAGAACAGCATTGACTAACTTCAGAACAGACAATGAAAAAAAGTTCTTCATTAGCTGTCTAACATCATCAACCTGTAATGCCGTGCGAATTTTACGAATCATAAAGTTAAGTCACTATTTTTTCAAAAACTTAACATACCAAGGCATCGCTTTTTCAATACCTTGAATAATATTAAACTGTAGTATGTAAGCTAATATATTTGTATTTAGCTTATATCTAAACTTACTACCGAATGCGGCTTACTGAACTGAACTATTAATTGTAACTTTACGTAAAGGATACCTACCATTACTATTTTAATGTTTATCATAGTCTGTTATTAACTAACTTCTTTTGTATTTACAGTTTTATTAATTATTAATCTATTAGTAGCCGTACCATCCTGATACCCCGCTACAAAATAGCGAAACTCCTGCTTAAGCCAGTCGACATCTTGTTGCTCCGCCTTCTCAGTAAGCTCAAATAAAGTGGCCTCGATATCTTTCAAAGGAAAGCTTGATTCCATCGCCTGCATGATTAAGGGATAATCGGTATCCTCAACATTATCTTCACCGATAATCAGCTCTTCATATAGCTTCTCTTCTGGCCTTAGACCCGTAAAAGTCACCTCGATATCACCATCAGGATAGTCTTCATCTTTTACCTCAAAGCCACTGAGCTGAATCATCCGCTTTGCCAAATCGACGATTTTCACCGGAGCGCCCATATCGAGGACGAATACTTTCCCAACTTTTGCCATCGCGCCTGACTTAAACGCAGAAAGACAACACTTAAGGTCGCAGCTTTAATTTCATTTATGTCACCATAACTTTTTAACAATCGTTATGATGCAATAATATCAATAGTTATAACCATTTGGGTTTTGAGTTTGCCATCGCCAAGTGTCTTGCATCATATCTTCAACAGACCTTTGAGTAGACCAATTTAACTGTTGATGAGCTTTAGTCGCGTCAGCGTAACAACTGGCAATATCGCCATCTCTCTTATCTACTATTTGATAAGGAACCTTAGTATTACTGACTTTCTCAAACGCTTTTACCATATCTAGAACAGAATGACCACTACCAGCTCCTAAATTCCATACATGATATCCTTGATGACCACTTATGTAATTTAATGCACTTAAGTGTCCTTCCACCAAATCCATAACGTGTATATAATCACGTACGCCTGTTCCGTCATGGGTATCGTAATCACTACCATAAATAGAAAGTTTATTTCTCTTACCTATAGCAACCTGAGCTATATAGGGTAAGAGATTATTAGGTATACCATTTGGATCTTCACCAATCATACCGCTTTCGTGAGCACCTACTGGATTAAAATACCTTAATGCAGCTACTGACCAAGTAGGGTCAGACTGCACCAGCTGCATCAGCATCTGCTCTACCGCCATTTTGGTATAGCCATAAGGATTGGTCGGCATAGACATAGGGCAGTCTTCAGCAATGGGTAATTTATCTGGATCACCATATACCGTAGCAGAAGAACTAAACACTATTTTTTTTATATTGAACTGTTGCATAGATTGCAGCAACTGCAAGCTGCCGTTAATGTTATTATCAAAATATAATACTGGCTCACTGACGCTCTCACCCACCGCTTTTAGCCCGGCGAAGTGCAACACAGCATTGATAGCATACTGATCAAAAATACCATTCAAGCAGTGACGATCTCTAATATCACCTTCAATGAACACACACTGACGCTTGCTTAGAGCCTCTACTCTCTTGATAGACTCGCGATTACTATTAGATAGATTATCTAACACAACGACTTGATGATTCGATTGTAATAGTTTTAAGAGCATATGGGAGCCAATGTAGCCCGCCCCACCTGTCAATAGAATCATAAAACCACCTTATAACATTTAAATAACTAAATCACTTTGCTAGATTCAATATGATGATCCGGCGTACTGCTCGTTGTAGCTGCTGTTTTGACAGGCTCAGCAGCCGTACCATCCTGATACCCAGCTACAAAGTAGCGAAACTCCTGCTTGAGCCAGTCGACATCCTGTTGCTCCGCCTTCTCAGTCAACTGAAATAAAGTCGCTTCGATATCTGTTAATGGAAAGCTCGCCTCCAGCGCCTGCATAATCAGCGGATGATCGGTGTCTTCGACATTATCCTCACCGATGATCAGCTCCTCATAGAGCTTCTCGCCTGGTCTTAGACCCGTAAAAGTCACCTCGATATCACCATCAGGATGTGCTTCGTCTTTTATCTCAAAGCCACTAAGCTGAATCATTCGATGCGCCAGATCGACGATCTTCACCGGCTCGCCCATATCGAGGACGAATACCTCACCGCCTTTTGCCATGGCTCCTGCTTGAATCACTAGATTGGCCGCTTCTGGTATGGTCATAAAGTAGCGCGTCACCTCAGGATGGGTCACCGTGATCGGCTTGCCCTGCTCGATTTGTTTGGTAAACACCGGCACTACCGAACCTGAAGAGCCAAGGACATTGCCGAAGCGCACCATACTGATACGACTCTGCTGATTATGACTATCTTGGCTTAGACCTTGACACGCCAGCTCGGCTAGCCGCTTAGTTGCACCCATGACATTAGTTGGTCTGACCGCCTTATCCGTTGAGATCAGCACAAAAGTCTCCACCTTTGCCTCGATAGCGGCGCGAGCACAATGATAGCTGCCCTTGCTATTATTGATCGCCCCTTCGAACGGATTGTGTTCAACGATAGGCACATGCTTATAAGCTGCCGCGTGATAAACCGTCTGAATACTATGGGCGTTGAATACTCTAACTAGATTGGCTTCGTTAGTGACATTACCGATGATAGCGATAATCTCAATATCTTGATAAGCCTCTATACTAGCGACTTTAGCTAGCAGCTCTTGATGAATACTATATAACGCGTACTCAGATAGCTCATACAAGACCAGACAGCGCGGCTTATTCTTAATGATCTGTCGACATAGCTCGCTACCAATTGAGCCGCCCGCCCCCGTCACTAGTACGCCTTTATCGGTGATATTCTGTTGTAATAAGCGCTCATTGGGCTCGACCGTTTGCCGATCTAACACGTCTAGAATATCGATTTTGCGCATGCTACTGACTGTGACTTTTCCATCAGCGATCTCTTTTAAACTCGGTAATTCCTTTATCTTGATAGAAATGCCTGATAGCTTATCGATAATCTGTCTTTTTTGCGCGCGGCTGATAGAAGGCATCGCCAAGAATATCTGCGCAACCTCAAACTTCTCTACTAAGCTCGTGAGTTTATGGGCCGGATAAATTTTCTTACCTAATAAATAAGCGCCAATAAGCTGATGATCATCATCCACATAGGCCACGACATTATACTTATGCGAGTTTTTGAGGCCTTCTAAGAGCTCTTTACCCGCTTCGCCCGCGCCATAGATCAGTACATTATCATAATCAATATGAGTTTGACGCTGAGTACGCTGAGGGTGCCAACGCGTCAGCAGCTCACGGATGACTAGCCTGCTATTCCACAGCGCAATAAATAAAAAGAACAAGAATATAATCGGCACAGAGCGCGGTATATCCTCTAAAGGATTGAGGTAGATAATGATTTCATAAACTACAATCAATACAAAAAACAACTGCGCCACACCGCCCATAACGGTATCGAAAAAGCCTCTAGCCACGCCCTTATAAAAGCCGATGAAGTATAAGCCGATGATAGGCAGCGCGGCATAAGCCAGCAGTATCGGCGCACTAATCTCATGAGCGATATGACCATAGCGCAAAGACAAGGCTAAAAACAGACAGACGACTGACATCATAAGATCAGCACTAAGCAGAATCATGCGCTTGGCCCGACGCGGCAGCGACAGCAAATACTCAGCGATACGCGCCAGCCAGCCCTGTTTATCATGGGACGAAGCTTGAGCACTGTTAGAGTTTGAATTTAGCAACATGACCACCCGTTACTCACAATATCCACTAGATAGATAGACAAGGGGACTAATAATATAAAGACGCTAAAAATGTTATGACGACTGATTGCCATAAGCATAACTATAATGGTAACTGTACTTGCTCATCAGGCCTTGCTGCACATCATTGAGAATGATACCGTCCACTTCGATATTGGCTTTATGCATCTGCTTGACCGCGTAGACCACCTGGCCTTCTATAGAGTCGTCATAGCGGGTGACCATCAGCACTTTATCGGCAGCCTGGGCTAAGATCATCGCATCTGAGGCCGCTAGGACTGGCGGCGAATCAATGAGGATATAATCGTAGTGAGTACTGAGCTCAGTCATCAGCTGAGTGAATCTATCACTCATCAAGAGCGAGGCTGGATTGTGCGGATGGCGACCTCGCGGCATAAAGTCGACATTATCTACGCCCGTAGGATGAATGAAGCTTTCGACACTAGGCTTACTAGCGATGACATCTGTTGCCGCATTATCGATTTTGGCTAAGCGGCTGTTATCTGATGCGAGATAATCAGCAAGACCATTGTCTTGGCTCAGATTAAACATCTTATGCAGCTCGCCTAAGCGCATATCGGCATCCATCACTAGCACCTTCTTATCCATCTGCGCAAACACCTCTGACAGATTAGCCGTGATAAAGGACTTGCCAACGCCTGGGCTTTCACCAGTGACCAAGATAACCTTGCTGAGAGGACCCGCCTGTTGGCTAACGTCATTAGATTGGTTAAACCGGCTTAACGCTTTGGCCTCTTTTGGCATTGAGAATATCAGATTAGTTCGCAGACTTTTTATCGCCTCATAGCTCAAGCTGTTATGATCAATATGAGCCAACAAGCGATTACCACCTTGCTTGTTTTTACTGATTCTTGATAGTAAGGGAGAGCGCGGAATCGTCGCAATCACTGGTATACCGGTCTTCACTTCTATGCGCTCAGGGTCTTTGACCACATTTCTGAGTAGACTCTTCAACAGTACTAACATGGTACCTAGCATAGCGCCTAGGAGCAGCGCCAAGATCATAATTTGCAATTTCTTTGGTGCGATGGCTTTATAAGTGCTGATGGGCAAATCAATGATACGAGCAAAGCCGATCTGACCGGCCTTGACCAGCTTGAGCTGTTCATAGTTTTTGAGCAAGGTGAGATAGATCTCTCTGTTGATCGCTGTATCTTCTGAGAGCTGCAAAAACTCTCTTTGGATCTCAGGAAGACCTTCGATAGTATTATCGATCTTTTGCTTTCTGCTATTGAGTACCTGCAGCTGCTCGTTGATTTGTACCACTAAAGGGTGCTCTTCAGTATAATAAGTGGTCAATTCTGCTTTTTTGAGCTGCAGCTCATTGAGCTGGGCATCGATTTGCGAGTTTTCTGCTAGCAGTAGCTCAGCTTCTTTACTCACATCGATCGTGCCGTACTGTTTACGGAACTCGTTGAAGGTAGCCTCAGAGCTCTTTAACTTCTCTTTTAACGCTGGAATCTGAGTTTCCATAAAGTTTAGCGTCTTGGTGGTCTCTTCTGAGCCGCGCGATTGATTTTGATCCACATAAGAGAGCACGATTTGATTGAGCACCCGAGTCACTTGTTGCTGATTCTCACCGGTCATCGACAGCTCAATAATTCCGGTTTGCTTACCTTTTTCTACTACCGATAGCTTGTTATTAATACCGTCTGTCGTGGCTTTAAGCGCTTGCTTGCTAATGTTAATAGGATAGCTGTCAGCGGGGAGCTCATTGACGGTAATACGAATCTGACCGTCGCTCCCTCGAAACTGATGCGCCGTGCCAAGCTGACCCTTGAATTCATCGAAACCATCACTTAAGACAAACCCGGTCTCTGACTTGCTCAAGGTAAAAGTACGATCGTGATAGGCGCGTGATACCTCAAATTGACTGACTTGTGCTCGGCCGTTATCACTCTCTAGTGACACCCCTTCTGGAGTATTGATTTGGGTATCGATGCGATCGTTTTTTATCTTATCGATAGCGCCGATATTGGGATCGCTAAGCTTAATGCGCAGATGCAGTAGAGTGACCACCGGCTCTAAGATCATCCGCGATCTGATCAGCTCTGTTTCTGTTTGTGCTTTGCTCGCCTCTGAGCCCACTAACTCTGAGATACTCTCACCTAGTGCCGCGATGCCTTGGCTGTTTTCTTCGATCTGGATCAGCGCATCCGACTTAAAGGTAGGATTGACATAGCGGCTGTACAAGACGCCTATCACTAGCCCTAGCAATGCGCAGAACAGCACCACTTTCCAGCCTCGTAATAGCACTAATAGCAGCGCCATTAGATCTATCTCATCATCGTCTTTTTCGATAGCGGTCTTAGAGGTATTCTGTACATCTGTAGTCATAACGATAGGGTCATCATATTAAGTTGGGAGCACGATATTAAGCAGTCAATATCAAATGATTAATAAACAAGTAATAATGGTGCTAGCTGATTTTGTCAGTCCAGAGTTCCAGGCTTGAGACGATATTCTGTCTCGCCGTTTCGAAGGCTGCTTGTTCATGCTGATAAGGGTCAGCGATATCTTGATCGATCCAATGACCGATTCGATAAGTTTTGCCGCGGCAATGGGGCCAGCGCTCTTCTAGCCATTTAGTCTGATTGCTAGACATGGTCAAAATGATATCGGCCTTGCTGACTAACGCTTCATTGATTTGCTTGGCAACATGATCTGACATATCTATGTCATAGGCCGTCATGACCTGCTGCGAATTGGGATCGACTGGGTTGCCAACGAGCGCAGACAGACCCGCTGAATCAATCTGCTTTTCTGGATATTGCTTTTTTAATAACGCGGCAGCTATTGGACTACGGCAAATATTACCCACGCATACCACTAAAATATTATCGAAAGCCATAATAATACCTATTACCTATAGATCTGATAGTGATCTGATAGCGGACGTTGAGGGTAATATGGAGCTGATGATACGGTTCCAGCGCGTCAAGCCAGTTGGATCGACATATAAAATATCGTTAGGCTGCATCTGGAAACGGTTAGCGATCGCTAAGTTAGTGATAGTCTGCATATCGACGTAGTAGATATTAGTGCGCTGATAGTCTGGATTGTCACGGACCACATATATCTTTGCCGCGTTTGCAGTAGCTGCATTCAATCCTTGCGACTCGCCTAATACTTGCGCCAGACTGAGGCCTTGCTCCAAGATAGGTACTGGTTTTACTTGCCCAAACTCGCCTAATACATAGACCATATTACGGCTTTGGCTATTAATATGGATAGAGTCGCCATCTTGGATATAGATCTGATTAGCTGATGAGCCGATTTGGCGTAGGCTTTGCAAACCAATCTTATAATTTTGACCATTGCGATTTAAGACAATGCTGTTCGAGTCGCCAGTCTCTGTCGCTCCGCCTGCTCTAGAGATCGCACTATATAGCGATACCGGCGCATCATCAATCGCAAACTCACCAGGTTGTCTGACTTCGCCATCGATAAAGAATTTATTACCTCGGTAATCGATAATTTTGACTTGCGGATCTGAATATTTCAGATAGCGTTGCAGTTTGCTCTGTAATGAAGCGGTGAATTGCGGCACACTCATCCCTGAGGCTTGCACTCGCCCGACTAAAGGAAACTGCACAAAGCCTTGCTGATCTACTGGGTAACCTGCCGCGTAAGGACTATCGCCATTGCCGGTAGTAGGAGTCATGTCGGGATAACCGACTAGAGTAATACTTAAAATATCACCTGCAGAGATACGATATTCCGTCTTCTTTGAGCTCGCAATCAGTTGATAGATATCGTTACTAGGCTGCGCCTTTTGCGGAGCTGGCAAAGTTGCTAAATTAAGCGGTTGGATATTGAATTGTAGACCGTTCTCAGCCGTAAAATCACCTGCCGGAGGCAAGTCTCCAGATTGTAAACCAGAGTTTATAGTTGTAGTCGCACAACTAGCAGACAATACAGTAATGAGTAACAAGCTAGATGCACTCAACATTTTAGACAACTGGTGCATAATGCAAACCTTTATAAAGCGTAGTAAGGGTAAAGCGGAGTCATGCTTGGCTAGATATCTAACGAGATTTATTCATCAGCCTTTGCATGCGATCTTTTTGTATAAGGACCTAACAAAGTCAAGGCCCAGATTGCAAAAAGGGGACATATTAACACAGGTCATTCACAATTAAACCAATTCGAAAGTTAATTTAGTGAACTTTTGAGTGCTTGTACCGACTTAACGACCGCTTATCCCCTACTACTACAGTATTTGCACCACTCATATGATATTAAAAGTTTTTTTCTTTTTTATATGAGAATGTTTTGTTCATTGCTAGCTGTAAAACAATTGAAAATAGCGTAAAATACATCGCGTTCAGCACGTTATCTAATTTTTACCCGCGTTATCTACTTTTTACCACACTAAGACATTGAGAAATGTCCACTAAGCCTGTCCATCCATTAATAGGCTCTTAACCGATTCAAGGAATAAATTATGAAAGATGAAAAACTACAAAAAGCCCTCGCTCGTATGGGACTTGGTTCACGTCGGCAGATGGAAGAAGTCATTAAATCTGGACGTGTCACGGTCAATAATGGTCCGGCCACTATTGGCGATCGCGTCAGCCCAGGCGATGAGATTCGCGTTGATGGTCGTCAGATCAAATACACAAGCGAGAATGAAAAGCGCCGCCGAGTCATCGCTTACTATAAGCCTGAAGGCGAGATCTGCTCTGCCAATGACCCCGAAGGCCGCCCAACCGTATTCGAGCGTCTGCCAAAGCTGACCCACGACCGCTGGGTGATGGTCGGTCGTTTAGACATCAACTCGACTGGGCTATTATTATTTACCAATGATGGTGAAATGGCGCATCGCTTGATGCACCCTTCTAACGAGATTACTCGTGAATATGCGGTACGAGTATTGGGCGAAGTCACGCCTGAGATTGCCCGTACGCTGACTTCTGGCGTAATGCTAGAAGATGGTATGGCACAGTTTGAAGATATTAAGGAAGGCGGCGGTGAAGGTGTGAATAAGTGGTATCATGTCAAGCTCAAAGAAGGCCGTAATCGTGAGGTACGCCGCTTATTTGAGTCACAAGGCTTGAAAGTCAGCCGCCTATTACGTACGCGCTACGGCTCTATCAATCTGCCCAAAGAGCTGCGTACAGGTCGCCATATTGAATTAGACAAAAAAGACATTAATACTTTGACCGATTTAGTCGCTATGCGTCCACGCCATGGTACTGGTCTGCACGGCGCGGCGAAAGATAAACAAGAGCGTATTAAGAATAAGCCGCTAAAAGCAAGGCGCAGTGATAATCGCAAAGCTGAACGTAGTGATACTAGTCATAAGTCTAAGCGTAGCGGCAGTCCTGCTAGTAAAGGTCGTAGCCGTAATAGCGATCGTTAAAACAAGTTTATTAAACCAATAATTAAGCATAAAAAATGGCCACTGATAGATACTATCAGTGGCCATTTTTTATGTCTTTGTAGGCTGCGACTTTAGATTGCGAACTATCAGGAAAACTAACTTTGACTATCCATATACTGCTTCATCACGCGCAAGTCTTGCAGATGATGGTTTTGCATTTGCTCTAGTAATGACTCTAGCCTTGCCTCAATATTATTTAGCATGGCTTGTAGTAGCTGCTGAGCTTCTTCGTACTGCCGACTTTTAGCGTGTTTATTGGTCACAGTATTATCATGAGTTGTATTTTGCTTAATCAAATGGTAATAGCTAGCTAACATCTCTGGCAAGCGCGTATGTAGGAGCTTATGCAGCACAAACTGCTGCTCAGTCACAGTCGCGGTGATGTTTTGCTGTGCTAAGCTTTGCTGATAGTCGCTATATACGGCTACCCTATTATCGATAACTTGTAGCTGTCGCAGTTGTGTTTGAGTAAGCGCTGCCAGATGCTGCGAGTTTAAAGTGAGCTGACGCCAGTGCATATTTTTGGGTGCTAATGATTGGTTGGGATCTTTATAAACCAAAACCCCAGGGCTAATACCAACTGCTTTATGTAGGGCATGCCAGCTTTTTCTTCCTATATAAATGACGCCGACAGTCGTCGCAATGCCTACACCTATCAGTACACTCATGTCATTTAACCTTCTATCTTTTTAAACTACTCTTCTCAACCATACCTTTTAATGAGTCTGTCGTTAAATCTAACAATCGAATTAATAAAAACTTATGTTAACAATTAGACTTGCGACTCGCTTTTATCGCTTAACGCTTGGTCATTTATGATTATATCTGGGGCTTTAACGGTATTAATACCAGGAGCAGGAGCATCAAAGCGTTGTTGCAAATAGCGATTGGTTACTAGCAGCTTTTGCCCGTCTTGATGATAAGACGCATCGAGTAAGTCATCGAATTGACGGCTTACTGTGTTCAGCACTTCTAATAACGCTTCTTTGCCAGTGACATCCGAGTGTTTTATCTTAGTGGTATCGGCACGCTGACCATCCATATCATGAAGACGACGATAGTCAGCAACCGCTTGCGGAATATGTCTGTCCATCAAGTTTTGAATCATGATATAAGTTTCGGTAACGGTGTCTTTATCATCGATTTTACCATCATTATTGGTATCGCCGTAGATGACTCGCAGTTTCTCGCCTTTTTGATTAATCTCAGCGAGTAAGGTTTTGACCTCAGAGGATAAGCTTTTTTCAGGGATATAGCCTAGCTGCGGCATCGCCTTATATTCAAGCATCTTCGGCGCGGTTACTTTTTTAATACCGCGATAGCCCAGATACAATCCCGCCGCTGGGAGCACGCCGTAGAGTATGAACATCACAAACATGGCGGTCACTTGAGTCATGGCAGTATCCTTATAAAGGGTTGCAATAGTATTTATATTTCAAAGCTTATAGTTAATCGGTAAGTTGCGCTTAACTTTGCGTGCGGCTTTTGACATAACGATGAGTCGATGCCAAACGGTTGAGCACCGTTTGATGCAGCTCATCAAGGAGCTCATCAAGCTCATAATCAATCTCCAAAAACAGATCGGTCAGCATATCGCCTGCGGTCATACTCCCTTGCACCATATTATTTCTAGTTCGATGCGGACTAAAACGCAGTAGTTGCTCATAATGACGCAGCGCCTCAGGAATACTCTCGTTAACGAGCTTATCAATGACAAACTGGCGCTCATTGTGCTGCTGCTGTTGCTCTTCATTCAGCTCGTCACTCCAGTCGCGGTAGCGCTTGAGCTTGCCATTGATGCGATCCAAGATGGCAACTGCCTCAATGGGCATAGCGTTTAAGGTGGCCTCATCAACCACATCGACAAGTTCAGTCATAATCGGGCAGCGTCCATGTTTGAGATACCATAATGTATCGGGGTCAAAAGGAGGTCGATTGGGCGAGCGCCACTGGGCGCGATTGGCTAAATAACGATCTGTAAGCGGCGTTGGCGTGCCAATATCACTGACTTGCGCTAATGCATCACAGATACGCTCAGCACGTTTAGGCTCAGTAAGCGCTGAGACTGCAGTCGACTGTGAATTATTGGCATTAACATTGGTATTGTCATCGTCAGCCATTTTATGGCTTTGCCTATCATCTTGAGCCTGAGCCTGAGCACTGATACGATCCGCCTTTTGTTGCGCATTTTTGGCAGCCGATGTTGGCAGATCGTCTTGCTCCTGTCCAAAGGACTGTAACATTCTTGCCAAACTTATCACCATAACCTACTCTGCTCCTCGCCCTTTTTTTGCTTTTTAATCGCTAGCTATTTGATAACTATTTATCATCTTTAGTATCGTTATTGCGTTCGACCAATTAATAGCTTATCTTAACAGTTTTTTATATCCCTGCCAGTAAGCGAACGTCTAGATTTTGTGGCCTAATACCTTAACAACCTGGTTAGTTCCATACTAACAATAAAGACTTTCAGCCCACTTATACTATAGTCGAATTACTTTAAAAGTGTCATAGCGCTGCTGGGATGAATTTTACGCGACCTCTGTGATAACAGCACGCAAGTAAAATTTATACCAGTAGCGCGTTCAAATTTATAACAACTTTATTTTGAACTGA